>DYNO01000125.1 GCA_020721025.1 Thiomargarita sp.
TCATTGGGTTGGAGTTCGATTTTATGTGCCAATAACATGGCTTAACTTCCTCAGATGGGTTACACTTAAGTCATAGTGAGGATTCTAATGTGGTACGCTTTATCGGTCAATACTTTTTGGGTTATAGACCTGTTTTACTTGGTGTTAAAGATTTCAAATAGGTTCTATACTTGAGTGATCTGGTCAGTGGTTTGTTAAACATCTGGTTACGCAGCTTGAAAAATTAACCGTGATAAATCGTTGCACAGGTGTTGCGCAGGTATTGAAATTTTGTTAAAATTTGAGACTGAAGGTTGTTTTAAACCGTGATTATTCCGCCCCGTAGCTTCTAGCTGAATTTTTAAAAATTGTTTACATGTAACTTAAATTTTTTCCAAAATTTTAAATAACTTCTCAGCTCAACGGGCTGATCGAAAAATATTTCAATAGGAGGTGTAAGGTGTCTGAAAATTTACGAAGCTAAATTAAGGTTTTTAATCTTGATCAATTGGGGATAGACTCAATTAATTTCATTGCTGAAGTTAAAGATTCGTTCCTTGAACTTCCAACGGATTCATACGACACGCGGCTGGCTCAAATCAAATTCTTAAAACAAGAGCTCCCCCATCAAATTGAAAGGTTGGAGCACATTTTTGAAGATTATTACACCGGAAAACTATCCGAAGTTGTCCTTGATCCCTTTTTAGCTGAAATTCCTACCGAAAAACTTGAAACTTTCCACCGTATTCAGCCGTTTAGACGCAGGGGAATTGCACAATTTCATCTCTCTATGAGCAACGGAATGCAACTTGAAGAACAAGAGGTTATCCCCTTTTGTCAGCGCACCACCAGCTATCTGAATCTACCGCGTCACTTTCAACCTCTTGATTCTAAAATGACTCATCGCCCAGATTACCAAAAATTAATCAAGGGCGTTGCTGGGCTTGTCAAAGAACAACGAGATTTCAATGAAATGACAATTTCCTTGCATCACATGCACACTTTTGCCACGCCAAATACTGTGAAAGCCTCGAACACACCAGAGGGAATTCATCAAGATGGCGCAGATTTTATTGCTTCGGCAATTGTGGTTGAACGTTACAATGTGGGTGGTGGAGTCAGTAGAATTTATGGGGAAGATAAACAAACTTTGTTGCTAGAAACTTGTTTATCGCCCGGCGAAGGCATTTGTCAGCCCGATGAAGGTTCACAATTGTGGCATGAAGTGACCCCCATTTACCGCGCCGATGAAACTTTACCTTTGGGTTATCGCAGTATTATCGGTCTTGACATGTATCTGAATTAAAAGGAAATTATAATGTCCACTCCATTTGTCACCCTGCCTGCCCCTGCCAGTCCTGCTGAAGGGCTTTCTGGGTTTGTGTTTCCAATGCACGAAAAAGAAGCTCCATTTGGATTAATTATTTTTAGTGTTGCGCCCGGTGCCTGTACAGAAGCGCATGGTCATGAAATTAAAGAATATTGGCTGATTACTGAAGGCAAGGGACAGGTCATTTATGACAGCCAATCTTTTCAATCTTTTGACGTGAAAGAAGGGGATTTTTTGTATTTTGAACCGCATAAAACCCACCAAGTGATCAACAACAGTGATGCTATTTTGAAGATCACCTCTATTGATTGGTATGGAACGGGAACGGCTTAATATGGCACAAGATAATTTATACGGTTTTCTCACCGCCTCTCTTGCTAAAGACCCAGATAAAATTGCAGTTCGGGACAATGGCAAGACCCTCAGCTATCGGCAACTGCAACAACGTGTTCATAAATTAATCTCTATTTTTCAACAACATGGCATCCAAGCTGGGCAATTTATCGGCGTGCATCTCAAACCCAGTGAAGAATTGGTCGCTATTTTATTGGCAGTGACAAAATTGGGGGCGGTTTTTGTACCTTTAGAAACCAGTTATCCTAAAAAACGTCTGCTGTTCATGATCCAAGATGCGGGTTTATCCCTGCTGATTACTGATAAACCAGATGCGGACTTTGATGCACATGTCACCTGTCCACAATTGTTACTCTCAGATTTACAGGTAAATCAAGCGATTGCAGCAAATTTGGAAATGCCCGCGCCTGAACCAGATGATGTGTGTTACATTATTTACACTTCTGGAACAACTGGTGATCCCAAGGGTGTTTTAGTCAATTATGCCGGTTCGATGAATACTGTAGTGCAATCTGTATTGACAATGGACGTGCAACCCCAGCATCAATTATTGCAACTTTCCCCGATCAGTTTCGACGTTTTTGTGTTAGAAGTGGGAATGGTAATGTTTGCAGGCGCGACCCTAGTCATTACGGATGATGTGGGACAAATTCCGCTGGATCAAGTGTTATCTCGCCATAATATCCAGCACATGTTATGCACTCCGAATTTTGCGGACGGTGTTGATCTGCGCACCACCCCCCTGCATACTGTGATGTTTGGGGGCGAGCCAATGCCAAAATCTATTGTAGAACAATATCTTGGCTGTTTTAATATGGTTCATGCCTATGGGATTACCGAAGCGGCTATCTGTTCCACTTTGGGACGGTGCGACGGTATTTATCCCGTTTCCATTGGTACGCCCATCGCCAATACTTCACTAGAATTGCTCGATGAATCACTTAATCCGGTGCCTGCGGGGGGAAGTCGGCGAAATTGTAGTCAGTGGCAAGGGTATTTCCAACGGCTATCTTAACCGTCCTGACTTGACTGAATATCGTTTCGTCCCTGACCCCAACACTCCCGGCAAAAAACGTTTCCGTACCGGTGACTTAGCTAAATATGATGAACACGGGCGGTTATTATTTCTTGGACGCAACGACCGGCAAATTAAATATCGCGAACATCGGCTGGAACTCTTTGAAGTAGAAGCCTTAATATTGCGTCACCCCGAAGTCAGTCAAGCCGCAGTGGTGCATAAAGATGACCAACTTTATGGTTTTGCGTGTGTGAAAAATCCGGCGATTAATGCAGATGTAATTACGCAGCATTTGAAACAATATCTTTTAGAATCTCTGGTGCCAGAAGTGCGGGCACTTGAAGCCATGCCATTGACTTCACATAATAAAATTGATTACTCCAAATTGAAGGAAGGAATCTAAAATTTATGTTGGCAATTGAGCGCGATAACAGTTTGAGCCGCCTTCTCAACAATTGGGAAAGCAAAGCTCAAGTCCGTCAGAATTTTTTACTTTCTGAAGCGGAATTTGACTTGGATAAACAGGATTTTTTGCCAGAATGGTTGCCGTTTTTTGGACATCCTATTTACGAAAAACAACGCCATCTGGAGCAGAAAATTCTAAGCGTGGCATGGCTGATTTACAACCAAGTGACGATTGATATTGAAAATGATGTGGTGATTCCCCTATGTTTAACATGGCGAAATGATTTAGCAAATAAAGACCCCTTAAACACCCTCTGTGGCCCACCGAGTCTGCTAATTTTGTTGCACTGCCTTCCAATGGTAAACAGGATTTTATGTGGAATTTATTTTGTACCAATGAATGGGTTGATTTCTTCACGCGTACGCCCTTACCAAATAAAGCTGAAATTATAGAGTTTCTTGCTCCACAGTTTCCGTTATTAATCAATGTATTGCAGCAATTACCCGATGCTTGTTTTGAAGAACCCTCAGCAAATATGTATGGAACTCGCAGTGAATATTGGAATTATCAGGACAGTTTTCTCTTGTTAGGCGATGCGATTCATGGCATGGCACCGTTTTATGCGATGGGAATGAACACTTGTTTTGAAGACTGCGCAATTTTTGATCAGCAATTACAACAACATGGCGACATCGGAACGGTCATTGCGACTTTCCAAAAGTATCGTAAACCAGATGTGGATGCGATGCAAGATATTGCATTTCAAAATTTTCGTAATTTATCAAACAGTTCAGACAGCAGTTTTGATCAAGAGTGGCGATTAGATAGGCTCTTGTCGCAATATTGTCCGGATCATTGGGCTTCGGAAAGTGCCTTGATTTCTTTCCATGATCTGCCGGTTGCCCAGGTAAAACAACGCGTGGCACAACAACAACAATTTATTTCTGCCCAGCGATTAACCTACGACAGCCTCGTGCAAAAAACCAGCGCGGAAATTTCTGAATTGTGCCAGCAAATCAAAACGTTATTTCATCCTTATAAGCCGACTATTTGAGTTTTTAATATGAATTCTTCCCAAACATCACTGTTATTTGCTTCGTATGCTGAGTTAAAATCATGGTTATATGAAGAAATTGGGGAGGTTTCACTGGAAACTTTGCAGAAATATCCACTTCCAGAGATTTTAAAAAATATCAATCAGTTATCCCACGCGGCGGCGAATCAGCGATTGAAGGAAGTGTTTATCGAGCAGTTTTTATCGGAATCAGATTATACGCAACAAGTGGCATTTTTATCCCAGACCACGCCCCGCGAAACCCGGTTAAAAATTCAAAGCCCCCCTACCCAGCACTGATTTTGCCGTGTTATTAACCGCGACTCCAAAAGTTGATTATTTGCACCGTGCCACTGCGTTGAGTTATGCGGCTGCTCAGTTGCATTTGCAGTTTTTATCAGGAGATTTGACAACCCGTTTAAGTCGTGGCAAGAATAAAAATTGCAGCATTTACAATAATATATTCGGAGTCAGCATTGTTCCAGGACAGCCCGATAATCATATTTGCACTGCTAAAGAGAGTTGCTGTATCAATGTGCTATTCCGCGGGAATGCCTATTTGATTGAAATTATTGAAAATGGCAAAGTCAGTGCGCCTGAAGTGATTTACGCAACTTTGACGGAAATTGTGCGCCAAAATCCACCGCTGGGAGCAACGGGCTTACTTCGCGCAGTTCCTCTGCCAATTGCTTATCAGTATGGAAAATTATTAAATTTCAACGCGTTAGAAAAGCTATCTCAGGTACTGTTTCATCTGTGTCTCGATGAAGTGGTTGAAGATGAGCCGCCCGATCAAAATGCTTTATTCACCAGTATTTTTTCTGGCAATCGGCATAATCGTTGGTATGGCAGTATGCAAATTGTAGTGCGTACCGATGGCGAAGCTGCCTTTATTTTCAGCTACATGTGTGGCTTGGATGGGGTGCAGGCAAATGAGGTGGCTGTTGAATTGTATCAGCGCGCGCAGGATTTAAACTGGTCGGACGCGCCAATTTCTCCAAATCCAATAACATCGGTGAGTCTGGATATTTCTGAACAAATACACACAGAATTGCAACAATATGCCGCGCCGCTATTTCATGATTGTCCGTCAGTGCTTACGATTCCGTTTGGGGTCGATTTCTTTAAAAACATTCAGTTAAGCCCCAATATTGCCATTCATTTTTTACTGATGTTAGCATTTAGAGACGTTGGCGATTTGCCCTATTTACCAGAAACCAGTCAGGCGATTGTGGTGCGGGAACAATTTTGGGGCGGCGTGCAGTTGGATTGGTTGCGCGCGCGTCCCGAATTGTTACGACAGTTTTTAGAAAATCCAACCGATATCGAGTTATTTCGCCAAACAGTCGCCGCTCATCAGCAACTGATTGATAAATCTCGTGAATCGCTATCCCAATTTTTGTTTTTCGATAATCGAGCGGAAGATAAAAAGGGTGAATTGATCAATTTTTATCTTGCCTTGGGGCAGGATGAGGCGGTCGGTGCATATCGGCATTATTTGTGTCCCATCACTCGTGCTCCTCAAGCTCTTGATATTATTACTTCTTCCTTGCGACTTTGGGACGGCATTCAGTTGATCGGACGACCCGGTACCCGCTCTCGATTGGTCAATTTCTCGGGAACTCATATTTTGTTCACTGCCACCCATACCTGTATTGTTTTCACGCCTACATTGGCTTGGGAAAAACGTTTGCCCCAAGTGATGGAACGCTTACAAGTTTGGATGTTACATCTTGCTGACCTTTCTAATATTAAGTCGGGAGAAATCGGATGATCCCATTGATTCCTGTATTAATTATTGGTAGCGTGATTTGGGCTTCCTTGCGACAATCTGAGCAACCACCACTGTCTCCCAAAAAATCAGTTGACCAATTACCATCGCCGACTGCCTCAGAAACTGCAAAACTAAAGTCCAAAAATTCAATACTTGAGTATTTTTCCAATTGGGATCAGCAATATCAAGATTTTATCCAAACGCACCTTGATCCTAAAATTATCGGCGAAACTCGACACCAACAAATGCTTGAACTGAGTGGTGGAAGGTTGCCAACATTATCTCCTCAAGAACATCAGATTAATCATCGCTTATTACTGGGAACGGGCGCACTGGGATTATTGACTGCTGGATATCTAACAAATTTTACAGTAACACCGCTGGTGCTTGCGATTGCAGTCTTTAATTTTATTCCTTTGATGAGAGAAAGTTGGCGAGTGGCTACCGAAGAACGCCGTTTCAGTTTGCTACACTTATTGGTAATGTACTTTGGTTACATGTGGGGAACAGGACATTACTTGATTGGCACATTGGGCGCGCTGTTGTTCAATTTAAACCGTAAAATTCTGTTGCTTTCCCAAACCACGACTCGCAGCAGTTTAGTGCAATTATTGGGCGAACAACCTCAGCGAATTTTCATTTTGATCAATGGTGTGGAGATTGAAATTCCCTTTGAACAGCTACAAATTGGTGATATTTTAGTGTTACAAGCGGGGCAGCACGTTCCAGTTGACGGTACCATTTTGCAGGGTTCGGTTGCCGTTGATCAGCATCGTTTGACCGGAGAATCTCAACCGGTGGAAAAAAGCGTGGGCGATACTTTATTTGCCAGCACCCTTATTCTCAGCGGACGCACTCAGGTTCAAGTGGAAAAAACTGGGGCAGCCACCACCGCAGCTAAAATTGGTTCGATCCTCAAACACACCGTAGAAGTCCAACAAACCACCATTGCTGACCAATTCCGTTTTTTAGAATCAACCAAATGGTTTATGTTGGCGGGCAGTGGCTTGGGATGGTACGTTGCCGGAACAAACACAGCAGTTGCATTGTTAGGCTGTAACTTTTTAACCACAATGGTACCGCTCAAATTGATCACCTTGCTCAACGGTCTAAAATCCAGCGCAGAACAAGGTATATTGATCAAAGATGGGCGCGTTTTAGAAAAATTACCCCAGATCACCACCATAGTCTTCGACAAAACCGGGACGTTAACTTTAGCCCAGCCCCAAGTTGCCACCATTTATTGCGAACCCGGCTATCAAGAGGATCACATTTTAACCCTTGCTGCTGCTGCTGAACAACGCCAAAATCATCCCATTGCTCAAGCGATTTTGACAGCTGCCAAAGAACGATATTTACAATTGCCGCCACTGGAACTTGCTGAATATCAACTGGGTTTAGGACTGAAAGTGCAGATAAATGGACAATTAATTTGAGTTGGCAGTGAACGCTTCTTAAATGAAGAACAGCTGGTGCTCCCAGATTCTTTACAACAGCAGCAAAATATCGCTCATGAACAAGGAGATACACTGGTTTTTGTCGCCATCGATACTCAAGTCGTTGCGGCAATTAAATTGATCGCCACCCTGCGCCCCGATGTCCAAGAAATGCTCCAGTGGTTCAAACAGCGGGGATTAAAACTTTATATTCTTTCAGGCGATCAAGAGGCTCCAACGCGTACATTGGCAGAGCAACTGGAAGTTACCGGTTATTTTGCGAATACCTTACCAGAACAAAAAGCGCAACGGATCAGAGAATTACAAGCACAAGGGCAGCAAGTTTGTTTTATTGGCGATGGGATTAACGATGCAATTGCCCTCTGTCAAGCCGAAGTTTCAATTTCCTTGCGCGGTGCCACCACGATAGCCACCGACACTGCACAAATTGTATTAATGAATGATCATCTGGCTCAGATCACGTTATTGTGGCAAGTTGCCCAAAATTATCAAGATAATATTTCCCATAATACCTATCGCGCCCAACAATTCAGTCTCACTGCCGCAGCCGGGGTGGTTTTGCTGCCCTATAAATTCTGGATTGTCGAAGGGATGTGGGCGGGGCAAATTCTCACCGGAGTCCATATTGCTAATCAGCCCTTGTTAAATACTGAAAAATCTCCTAAAACTTTGACGCATTCATAATTGTTATGTCCACAAAATTTTCGCAACTGACTCGTCCAAAATCACTGACAGAATGGCAGGAACGCAGTCAACGTTTAGTCCCAGCATTGTTGCCAAGCATTCAACATGGATTAAGTTATCAAGCTGATCTGACAGATGTTTTTATCTCACCAATGGTTAAATGTGGTACCACTTGGTTGCAGCAGATTGTCCATACTTTGAAAACGCGTGGCGACATGGATTTTGAAGATATGTTGCAGGTCATGCCTTGGGTAGAAATGGCACATTGGCTGGGTCATGATTTATATGCGCCACAACTTGGAGGGTTTCGGGCTTTCAAAAGCCATCTAACTTGGCAAGCGATTCCCAAGGGCGGACGTTATATCGTATCTTTTCGAGACCCTTTTGATGCCTTGATTTCTGACTATCATTTTGTGAACGGTTATTCGTGGGAATTCAATGCAGTTTCTCTGGAGCAACATGCTCGAAATTTCATGTATGAGCGGGAAGGTGACGGCGGCTGGGAAACGAATTATTGGCGACACTTGGTATCGTGGTGGCAACAGCGTGATAATCCTCAAGTTTTATTGCTGTGTTATGAGGAAATGAAGCATGATTTATCCAGCACCATTGAAAAAATTGCGCATTTTTTGGACATCGAATTGGATGATGAATTACGAGATTTGACAATACAGCACACTTCACGGGATTTTATGCTGGCACATAAATCAAAATTTTCTGGGAAATTGTTGCAAACTGCAATGGCAGAAATCGGCTACACTCCGCCCAGCGACAGTATGTCTATGGTTAAGAAAATCCGTTCTAAACAGCAATTTCCAAGTGGTATTCGCGCCGAGATGGAGCAATGTTGGCAACAAATTGTTACACCTGTCACTGGATTTATGGATTATCAACAATTTTGTGAAGTGAGCTTTTCTCACTAATTTCAGCTTTCATCTTATGTGAATTGTGATTTGACAACCTTGTGACATAAAGGTTGCCAAATCTGGTTTGTAATAAAATTAACGCATTACACGTTTGAGTTCATCACGGAATTGCTTGACTGCATCAGACCCTGAGGAGACTTTGCCACTCAGTAAATCATTGGCTTTCACTTCTTTACCGTAGAAGATGGTGTTGGCATCACCGGCGACAGATAAATTCAAGCCCTCAAATGCCGCCCCTGCATACAAGCCAGAGCTACGAGAGTAGGAATAAATTTTAGTGGCAGTGTCGATGCTCACATCCCGTCCAATCGGACCGGCGGAAACGCCAGTGGACAAGCCAAGGGTGAATTTACTGCTCACGATATCACTGATGCTTTCGTCGTTCATAATTAACAATACGATATCTGTGCTCTTGATTCCTATTTGTAACCCAGCAGACGCACTGGTAATATTCACGAACGCAGGCGCGCTCCAATCATTGGCTCCGATGCGCTTTGACAATATACCGACTCCTGCTTCCCCGCCCAATCCGAAGATCGCCAATTTGCCGACATCGGGAATCACCATCACTGCTTTTGCTTTTTTCAACAAGGCAGACGGAATATTCTTATTAAATTCTTGAAATACGACCGTTGCACTGCGAACCTTGCTGGCGGCATTGTCCGTGTTGCTAATCACCGCCTTACTACATCCAACCACAAAAAATAATGTTAATAATACGGTACTCCAATATTTGACAAACTTCATGATGTTGTTACCTTTCTGCTAACAACGGTCGACAAACGTTGCCTTCCGTGCCAACAAATGCAAATGAGTTTTTTGAGGACTCGTTAGGTCGTAACCGACAAAGCACGCAACCCTTTAAACTACGTGCGCTTAAATACTTTATTCAGATAACGCTTGCTTTAGGTTTTCGCTCCGTCATCTGAGATGATACTAACACGTTTGGTTTTTTTCTGTCAATCACATTGGTATTCACTGAGTTAGTTCCTGTTACCAAATTAGCTACACTTAGTTCGATTCTGTTGTACAATATTGTGTCACCTGTCACAGAATCATACCAAGATGTCTTTCGTAAATACTAAAACA
>DYNO01000126.1 GCA_020721025.1 Thiomargarita sp.
TGCGAGTCCAGAATAATTCAACGCCACCGCTTGAATCTCTGGTTTTGCAGACTCCCGAATCACCGGCAACCATTGATCTAACAACAGTTGATATCTACCAATGCGATTAAAATAAGGCACAATGGTATTCAACGCAAACTCATTCGCCGCCTCTTGTAATTCAGCATAAACAAGGGCTTCGTGGGTGGCAATGGCTTGATCGAGCGTATCTCGTAAATTATCGAAAATCCAACGTTGATAATCCGCCGCCGTCCTGCGTAATTCCAACGGCAACGTGTCACGGGTATGCAACCATTCCGCAACCAACGGCGTGATTTGATATTCCCATTCGGGCGAATCCGGCGACTGCTCCACTTCCACCAAGGACAGGGCAAGCAACCGTTTTAACAACTGCATCGGATGCGACAAATCCTTGGCAATGCGATTGATACCCGCCGCTGGCACTGCTGTTTGATACACTGGCAACCGTTGCAACAATATTTTTTCCTCAGCATTCAAATAATTGACCACCTGTTCGACTGCCATGAATGCCTGTAATTCCTCTTGAACCGTCGCAAGTTTTGCAAAAAATGCCGCTCGGTCAAAAGCCCGTTCCAATTCCACCGCGTGATACAACTCTAACCCTTTGAAATTGCCGCCCAGTTTGCGATACAACAACCGCTGATCCTCAAGAGTGCGTCGCAGCGTGGTGCCCCGTTCCTTGTCTAACTCCTTCAAATAACGCAAAAAATCGCCATAGTTCGGTCGATGCAAGACATGATGCTGGGGAGCTTTCCAATTCGGCACACACCAGCGCGAAGTCAATAAAATCAACGGCGTTTGTAATCGTTGCGCCATGTTCAACCACGCCTGCACCCGCGCATCGGTCAACTCGCCATTTTCACCTTGCACACTTTCCAAGTTATCGAAAAATAACACTAATTTCTGTTGCGACTGCTGCAATAACAACGACAAATACAACTGTGCCTCATGCTCTGGCGTTTTGCACCGAATTGATTGCCGATCCAACTGTTCTGACAATTCCGGCGACAAATGCAACGACGCAGTGAATAAAAACGTTTGCCAATCCGCATCTTGTGGACGAGCCGAATATGCCAACACCAGATAACCCTGTGCATGTAACTTTTTCGCTAACTGTCCTGCCAATGCGGTTTTACCCTGTCCGCCCGCGCCGGTGATCAGCAACTGCTTGATTTGACGGTGTAACTGCCCCAATTCTCGCAACTCTTTACGCCGTCCGATGAACAATTTGGGCAACTTGATATTTTGCAGACTTTCGGTCAACAACACGCCCATTTTGCGCGGCGGCGGGATAAATTGCCAATCAATCAACGGGCGAAGCGGCTGCTGACTGATGAGCAACGGCAATGTCCATTGTCCATAACTTTTATTGACTTGCACGCCAATTTCTCGCAATGTTCCCGCGATATTGGTGGCTGAAATTTTCTCCCGCGCCCGCTGAATTGCCACCTCCACCGGAAATTGCTGCACCAACGTCTCACAAAATTGCGCTGCAAACACAATTCCCGCCACATCCGCCACCGATTCCCGCATTCCGATCACATGAGGCACGCCCACTTGCGCCAATCGTGTGGTTAAACTGGCATTCAAATCATCCGAAGCCATTTTCCCTGACTGACACGCCGACAATACCACGCACTGCACCGCCGTCCCATAAAACAACTGTGCGATTTCCTGTCCGCTGTGTCGCTCACTCAATCCTGTTTCACTTTCAAACAAAAAATAGGCTTCGGCGGGCGCGTCACGGAAGGCTTCGGCGTGAAACTCCCCATGCCCACTCAAAAATACGAGATGAAACGGTTGCGAACGCAGGATATTTTTTAACGTTTCAAAACGTCCATCGTCTAAAATCGTTAATTGTACCTTGCCCTCATTTTCAGCATTGCCCAACGCTTCCAACACTTTCACCTGCTCGGTTTCCATATCGAGGCGGGCTCTTTCTGCCGGTAAATCATCTGGTTGCGTGACAAATAATAAAACTTGCAACGGGCCCCGCGGGACATCGGTCAATGCGTTTGATTGCCACTGACGCGACACGGTATAAGCAGGATGTTTTGCTAAAAAGCCTTCGGTTGGATGATACAAACATTCCCAAGGCAATGAAAACAAAGCGGGTTCATCCGTCGAAATCACAAGGGGTAAAACGTGTTGACCGGCGTGCTGCTTGGCGTGTACAAAGTTTTCATCTATTTTCAAGGCTTGCCACAGTGCAGCACCGATGAGTTGTAAGTTTTCCTGAGCCACGACATGATCATGGGCATATTGCAAACTCAATTGCCGCGCGGTGCGTTCTAAATCTGGATAAAGCGTTAAAATTTGTTTATCTGGATAAATCATCAAAGGTTCGGCGATGGGGAGCATGTGAATTCCTAATCTTGTAGTGTCATCATAAATTTACTTCGTTAAAATGGTTCAGATGATAATCGAAAACCTGTCAGGTTTTAAAAGTCTAACAGGTTTTAACGCCTAAAATTTATGGGAGCGGTCGAGTCGGAAACACTTTGTTGTCTAAACTTGCTGAGGGCGTTGTGGATGAATCACCCTGTCGAGAAATTGAGATTACTGACACTTCATCTGCGTACAATTCCAATTGACAGGATTGTTGACAGTGTGGACATGTCGTGGTTTCATAGACAATCCGCTTATCTTGATGTCTTGGTTCAACCACTTGAACTTCTTTAAAAAAATGTTCAGAGCAGTGATGACATTGAAACTGGACTTTCTTGAGTGTTGGCATAAATCCTCCCTAATAGAGTTTTAAAAAGCTGAATGGCATGGCAAGCAACGCAATTAAAAACAAGACGATGGCAAATAACAGACGATTTCTCTTGTAATGCGTGGAAACTTCATAAAATTCTTCGATAGTCAATCGGTTGAGATCGGGTTGCGAATCAGTTTTGCGACGCGCGACAGTTTCCATCACATGATATTTTCTGGGGAAGAACGCGATCAAAGTGGCAATGAAAGCGAAAAACCAACACACTGCCATCACAATCATGACCCACCCATTGAGACTATCTCGTTGTTTCTCAAGTAAAAACGGTAGCAAGGTAAAATATGCGGCAAGCGTGGCTAATTCAATGGCGAACAACACTTTTGCCAATTCATCAAAACGTTCGCTTTGTTTGATTTTCTCTTGGGCGAAGGCTTGACGATACAACTGGTCAAATTCAGCCATTTCAGGCGTGACGGGTTGAGTACGACGGATTTCTGGGAGGGAATCGGGCATGATGAAACTCTTTGAAAAGTGGGATATATTAACGTTATGGTAGTGCCACAGGAATAAGAAAGGTATAATACCAAAGATTAACTGATAAACTGAACGAATCGACTCCATTGTGAATTATCATGCACTACAAAGATTTACGAGCATTCATTACGAAATTAGAAGAATTAGGCGAATTAAAACGGGTGCGTTTAGAAGTCGATCCGTATTTAGAAATCACTGAAATTTGCGACCGAGTGTTGCGGGCTCAAGGACCGGCATTGTTATTTGAACAGCCAAAAGGTCATCATATTCCGCTACTTGCCAATTTATTCGGTACGCCACAACGAGTCGCGCTGGGCATGGGACAAGAATCGGTCAGTGCCTTGCGTGATGTCGGGAAATTGCTTGCTTTTCTCAAAGAACCAGAACCTCCGAAGGGTTTGCGAGATATGTGGGATAAATTGCCAATCTTCAAACAAGTCATGAACATGCCGGCAAAAGTGGTGAATTATCCGCCCTGTCAGGAAAATATGTTGCGTGGCGATGAAGTTGATTTGACGCAATTACCGATACAAACTTGTTGGATTGGCGACGTAGCACCGTTAATTACTTGGGGCTTAGTGATCACCAAGGGGCCCCACAAAGCGCGGCAAAATCTTGGCATTTACCGTCAACAACTGCTCGGCAGAAATAAGTTGATTATGCGTTGGTTAGCGCATCGCGGCGGGGCGTTGGATTTCCTAGAATGGCAAAAAACTCATCCACAACAACCCTTTCCGATTGCTGTGGCGTTGGGCTGCGATCCTGCGACGATTTTGGCGGCGGTCACTCCCGTTCCAGATACTTTGTCAGAATACGCATTTGCTGGGTTATTGCGTGGCAGTCGTAGCGAAGTAGCACAATGTAAATTACATCAGCTACAAGTGCCTGCCAGTGCTGAATTTATTCTCGAAGGTTTTATTTATCCGGGCGAAATGGCGGCAGAGGGGCCCTTTGGCGATCATACGGGTTATTACAACGAAGTTGATACTTTCCCAGTTTTCACAGTTGAATGTATCACCCATCGCAATTCTCCAATCTATCACAGCACTTACACCGGTCGTCCGCCCGATGAGCCGGCAATTTTGGGCGTGGCGTTAAATGAAGTTTTTGTGCCCATTCTACAAAAGCAATTTCCTGAAATTATTGACTTTTATCTGCCACCGGAGGGCTGTTCTTACCGAATGGCGGTGGTAAGTATGCGAAAACAATATCCCGGTCATGCCAAGCGGGTGATGTTGGGGATTTGGTCATATTTGCGACAATTTATGTACACCAAATTTGTCATTGTCACCGATGATGATGTGAATGTGCGCGATTGGCAAGATGTGATGTGGGCATTGACGACTCGTGTCGATCCCGTGCGTGATACGGTGTTGCTTGAAAATACGCCGATAGATTATTTGGATTTCGCCTCGCCAGTTTCTGGATTGGGCAGTAAGATGGGCATTGACGCAACGAATAAATGGCAAGGCGAAACGCAACGAGAATGGGGTACGCCGATCCGCCAATCCGCTGAAGTGAAACAAAAAGTTGATGATCTTTGGCAGAAAATACAGCAAGAATGGTTGTGAATGGTTTAGAATGGCGCGAGTTTTTTATCTGATTTTTTGGTGAGATATTAACTCACATCATGTCGTGGTGAGAAATAATTTCAAATAAAACAAAGAGATTCTCGTTCCCATGCGCCGGCGTGGGAATGCAGTCCAGACGCGCCAGCGTCATTTGATGGGTTGAACAATTTTATAGCCATCTTTCCATTTCGATATGAGAATAATCTTCTATCAACATGATGAAAATCAATCAGTTGAAAATCATGACTCGTGACGCTGGCGCGTCTGGACGGCATTCCAACGCGGCGCATTGGAACGAGGAACCGTTTGTTTTATTTAATAAAAATTTACCATATTGTTATTTTGAGTCACAATTCCTTAAGTCAACGGTTTTGATTCAGAGCAAGGAAATGAGAATTGCCGTGATGATAATTTGACGTGATTGCTATCTCACGCTAGTTCATGTAAAATAGATCATTTATCTCGCATTTTTGCATATAACTCCAGTGAGTCACGTACATTGATGAATTCAGCGGATATTTCGTCGGGTGACGATAAGTAAAAATCGCTTGACTTTCGACTACTTCACTGAAGTCCCACCAAAATTCGTTTGCATGAGGCGTTGTTCCGCTTCCTGCCCTCACTCTTAATTTTCTAATATTATGAAAGATTTGAATAATCTACTTAATAATTCAGGGCAAGTCGAAGAATTTGACCATATTTGCATTGGGTTGGCTTCACCTGAAAAAATTCGCTCGTGGTCGTTTGGTGAGGTGAAAAAGCCCGAAACCATTAACTATCGCACCTTTAAGCCAGAACGCGACGGATTGTTTTGCGCTAAAATTTTTGGGCCCGTCAAAGATTACGAATGTTTATGCGGTAAATACAAACGCTTAAAGCATCGCGGCGTGGTGTGCGAAAAATGTGGTGTGGAAGTGACGCACGCCAAAGTCCGTCGGGAACGCATGGGACATATCGAACTCGCCAGCCCAGTCGCCCATATTTGGTATTTAAAATCATTGCCTTCACGCCTTGGTTTATTGCTCGACATGACCTTGCGCGACATCGAGCGAGTTTTGTATTTTGAAGCCTACGTGATCATCAAGCCCGGCTTAACCGACCTAGATCGCGGTAAGTTGATGACGGAAGAAGAATATCTCAAAGCCGTTGAAGAATATGGCTATGACGAATTCGATGCCCGGATGGGCGCGGAAGCCATTCAACAACTGCTGCGTACCCTAGACATCCCCGCGGAAGTGGAAAGATTACGGCAAGAAGTGGAAACCACCAATTCAGACACCAAGATCAAAAAAATCAGTAAGCGTCTGAAATTACTAGAAATGTTTCTGCCCACCTCGCCCGGTCATCCGTCCCGCAGTCGCCCAGAATGGATGATTTTAACCGTGCTGCCGGTGTTGCCGCCTGAATTGCGTCCGCTCGTGCCCCTAGAAGGTGGACGGTTTGCGACCTCAGATTTAAATGATTTGTATCGCCGCGTCATTAATAGAAACAATCGGTTAAAACGGTTGCTCGAATTGAACGCGCCAGACATCATCGTGCGCAATGAAAAACGGATGTTGCAAGAAGCCGTTGATGCGTTGCTGGATAATGGCAGACGGGGGCGGGCAATTACCGGCTCGAATAAATTACCATTGAAATCCTTGGCGGACATGATCAAGGGTAAACAAGGACGGTTTCGGCAAAACTTGTTAGGAAAACGGGTTGATTATTCTGGACGGTCGGTGATTGTGGTCGGTTCCACCTTGCGCTTGCATCAATGTGGCTTACCCAAAAAAATGGCGTTGGAATTGTTTAAACCGTTTATTTTCGGAAAGTTACGGCTCAAACATCCGTCAATGACCATTAAGTCTGCGAAAAAATTGGTGGACAGTGAAGACCCGGAAGTATGGGATATTTTAGAAGAGGTCATTCGCGAACATCCCGTCATGCTCAATCGCGCCCCGACCTTGCACCGTTTAGGGATTCAAGCCTTTGAACCGATCTTAATCGAAGGTAAAGCAATTCAATTGCATCCGTTAGTTTGTACCGCGTTTAATGCTGACTTTGACGGCGATCAGATGGCGGTGCATGTTCCCCTCTCCATCGAAGCCCAACTTGAAGCGCGGGCATTGATGATGTCCACTAACAACATTTTGTCGCCCGCCAACGGTGATCCGATTATCGTACCGTCGCAAGACGTTGTTCTTGGTCTATATTTTATGACTCGTGAACGGGAAGGCGCGCGTGGTGAAGGCATGATTTTCTGCGACGTGAATGAAGTGCATCGGGCGTATGAAAGTCGGGAAGTGGATTTACAAGCCAAAATTACGGTGCGGATTCGGGAAGTGTTGTTTGAAAAAACCGAAGATGCCAGTGAAGATTCGCTTTATCCTGAAGAAGGATTCCGTCGTAAGGTGGTGAAAATTAACCGTTATGTCACCACTGTGGGACGGGCGTTATTGTCTGAAATTCTACCCGACGGTTTGGGATTTCCAGCGATTAATTTGGACTTGACCAAGAAAAATATTTCTAAATTAATCAACGCCTGCTATCGGCGCGTCGGTCTCAAAGACTCGGTAGTATTTGCCGACCAACTCATGTACACCGGATTTCGTTACGCCACTCGTGCCGGAATTTCCATTGGTGTAGAAGACATGGTAGTGCCCGATGAAAAACCTGCGATTATTGCTGAAGCAGAAAATGATGTCAAAGGGATTGAGAAACAATATGCGGAAGGCTTGATCACCAATGGCGAACGTTACAACAAAGTCGTCGATATTTGGTCACACACCAATGATCGGCTCGCAAAAGCGATGATGGCAAAGTTGGGAACCGAACAAGCAATGAACAGTCAAGGGGAAATCATCTCACGTCCGTCGTTTAACTCCATTTATATGATGGCAGATTCTGGCGCGCGGGGTTCTCCGGCTCAGATGCGGCAATTGGCGGGGATGCGGGGCTTAATGGCAAAACCCGACGGTTCGATCATTGAAACACCGATTAAAGCCAACTTCCGCGAAGGTCTTGACGTTTTACAATACTTTATTTCGACTCACGGCGCGCGCAAAGGGTTATCCGATACCGCGTTAAAAACCGCGAACTCAGGTTATCTCACCCGTCGTCTGGTTGATGTCGCGCAAGACATGGTGGTGTTAGAACAAGATTGTGGCACAATTCATGGCTTAGAAATCAGTGCGTTAATCGAAGGCGGTGACGTGGTTGAAGCGTTACGAGATCGGGTCTTGGGTCGAGTTGTCGCAGAAGACGTATGGGTACAACCGACACAACCTGCCGAACCTTACATTGCAGTCAAACGCGGCATTTTACTTGATGAAATGTGGGTTGAACGGTTGGAAACCTTGGGCGTGGATCGGGTCAAAGTCCGTTCAGCAATCACTTGCGAATCTCGGTTTGGGATTTGCGCCAAATGTTACGGGCGGGATTTGGGACGAGGACACTTGGTCAATATCGGTGAAGCGGTCGGGGTTATCGCAGCCCAATCCATCGGTGAACCCGGCACCCAGTTGACCATGCGGACATTCCACATCGGTGGCGCGGCATCAAAAGTCATGAGTGTCAGTCAAGCTGAGTCGAAATCCAAAGGTTCAGTACGGTTGCACAACGTCAAATTGTTGCCCCAGAAAATGCCCGACGGGAGTTTTAAGCAAGTATCCACCTCACGTTCTGGAGAAATCCGGGTATTGGACGAAATGGGGCGGGAACGGGAACGCTACAAAGTGCCTTACGGCGCGGTGTTTAACGTGGTCGAAGGTGAAACGATTGAAGCCGGCAAAACGTTGGCAACTTGGGATCCGCATACTCACCCCATTATTACAGAAATGGAAGGTTATATTGCTTTCACCGACGTGGTTGAAGGGGTGACAGTCACAAGAAATTTCGATGAAATCACCGGCTTAACCAGCATTGTGGTTACGGATCCAAAACAACGCCCAACTCATGCAAAAGATTTGCGTCCGATGGTGCGCTTGGTCGATGATAACGGACGGGATTTAACCATTGCCGGCACGGAAATTCCCGCCAGTTATTACCTGCCACCGAAGGCAATTTTAACGGTTGAAGACAGTGCCAAGGTCAGTGTGGGTGACGTTATCGCTCGGTTGCCGCAAATGTCATCCAAATCAAGCGATATTACCGGGGGCTTACCACGGGTTGCTGACTTGTTTGAAGCGCGGATTCCCAAAGAGCCGTATATTCTCGCTGAACGCAGTGGGAATGTCAGTTTTGGCAAGGATACCAAGACTAAACAACGAGTTATCATCACCGACAAAAACGGCAATATTGAAGAAATTCCTGTTCCCAAATGGCGGCATGTCAATGTTTTTGAAGGTGAACAAGTGGAACGTGGTGAAGTCATTGTCGATGGTACGCCCAATCCGCACGACATCTTGCGCTTGAAAGGCATCACTGAATTGGCGAATTACATTGTCAACGAAGTGCAGGAAGTTTACCGCTTGCAAGGTGTGAAAATCAACGATAAACACATCGAAGTCATTGTGCGGCAGATGTTGCGTAAAGTCTTGATTGTGTTACCCGGCAGCAGCATGTTGTTACACGGTGAACAAATTGAACGCTCTAAATTGTCTGAAGAAAATGACAAGATTATTGCTCGTGCCAAGGCAGAAAATAAAGTGGCAGTCAGACAGATTTTCAATGAATTGACTCGCTGTTTTATTGTGTCTCCTGCGGACACTAAGTTACAAGAGGGCGATGAAATGTCGTTGGATAATTTATGGGAAGAATTGGATGGCGATGAAGATAAAGTGTTATTCCTAGCGACGGAAGAGCCTGTTTTATTAGGAATTACCAAGGCTTCGTTATCCACCGATTCGTTTATTTCAGCGGCATCTTTCCAAGAAACCACTCGTGTTTTAACGGAAGCGTCGGTGAATGGGCGGTGCGATGATTTGCGTGGTTTGAAAGAAAACGTGATTGTGGGACGCTTAATTCCAGCGGGAACGGGATTAGCGTATCACTTAGAACGGCGACAAGCGCAGTTGAATCAACAGAATCAAAAACCTGCGGCGAAAGCGAAGTAGTTTGTATTAAAGAAGACCTGTTCAGATCAAAAAATCTAGCAGGTCTTT
>DYNO01000127.1 GCA_020721025.1 Thiomargarita sp.
GAAAATAGAAACAACTTGATCTAAATGGCTTAAAGATGTCAAATCGGTTCTATACAACCGACCACACTTCGTTCTTGGGAGTTCGTCTGGTGGCATGAACAAAATAAATTCCGCAACGGTCTCACTTTTTTTTACAATAAAGTCAATAATGCTATTGCCTTGGTGCCCGCCACAAGTGGCTCCTTTTTGACCGTGAATGCCGATGAGCAAACCACGTCAGGATTGGAACTGGAAGCCACTTGGCAACCGACCTCCGAATGGCGCATCAGTGCCAACTACACGCATTTATTCAAAAATCGCACGTCCTTTCCAGTGGCAGCGGGAACACCCCGTCCAGAAGATTGGTTAGCCAACCGGTTCGGTTCAATCATTGTGAATTACCAACGTGGCAAATGGAATTTTAATCTGAACGGCACCCTCCGCGCCGAAGCCAAGGTCTTGCCACAGGGGACTACTGCGGTGTTTAATCTGATGTCCACTTACCATCACTCGCCTGCATTGGAATTCTTCGTCAATATCAAAAATCTGTTTGATGAAGACTATAACGCAATTGCTACCGGTAGCGGTTTGGGTAGCGTGAATGGAGAAGTCATGCGCGAACTACCCCGCCGAGGACGTTGGTTTCGTGCTGGGTTCAAATATTCCTTTTAGAGCGCGTGAATTGGATTGACTTCCTGCTGCGACCCAATCATCTTTTGAAAAAATTTCATAATTGCAAAACTTTCATTGCGAGTTGAGTAAAATAGACGCTCAAATGTCGGCTTGAACGCATCCATCTTAATCAAGCCAATCGTACCGCAGTATTTTGATGACCTTATCAACTTGATAATACCTAACTATGGAAAATTCAGTGCCTCAGATACTACTGGCTGAAGATAATGTTTTTAATCAAAAAGTTACTGTAGCGATGTTGAGTAAACTTGGATTAATTGCAGACACAGCAAAAGATGGGCAAGAAGCCTTGGAGAAAGCCCTAAAAACTAGCTACCGCTTAATTTTCATGGACTGTGAAATGCCGGTAATGAATGGATTTGTCGCCACCCAAAAAATTCGGGAATATGAGCAGACCACAGGGCAACGAGTACCGATTGTGGCAATGACCGGGCACAACTCAGAGGAAGATCGCGACTATTGCCTGAGCATTGGAATGGATGATTATGTTGCCAAACCGTTTAAACTTGACACTTTGAAAGAATTATTGGTGCGTTGGAATTTGACTCAATAAACCCCATTTTTCGACAAATTTTGTAGTAAACTAAATGGAATTTGCATGGTTGATAAATTAACGCCCCCCAGTTTATTACGCCACTTCATGATCATTTTCTATGAAACGATGTTGCTGTTTTCTGTACTTTTTTTAGCAGGAATGTTGGTTTATCCCATCACTCAAGCGAAAAACAGCCCCGGCTACTCATTATATCTATTTTGCGTGTGCTTCCTCTACTTTGGTTGGCAATGGACACACGGCGGGCAGACCTTGGCAATGGGAACATGGCATGTCAAACTCCAAGCGATTAACGGCGAAAAAGTAACGTGGCAACAAGCAGTTATCCGATTCTTCGTTGCCATTGTATCTTGGTTTGCATTAGGATTGGGATTTTTTTGGGCAAGCTTTGACAAAGAACAGCGCACTTGGCACGACATCGCGTCAGGCACCCGGTTGGTCAAATTGCCAAAAAATTATTATAAAACATAGTATTCAGCATATTTATCACCAAGGGAACGAGAGATTTCACCATGGCAGAATTAAAAGCCTTGATTTTTGATGTAGATGGTACACTAGCAGAAACTGAACGGGATGGACATCGAATCGCTTTCAATGAAACGTTCAAAAATCATCAACTTGATTGGTTTTGGTCAGATGAACTTTACGGGGAATTGCTTGCGGTCACTGGAGGCAAGGAACGGATGAAGTTTTATTTGCAACGCTATCAACCCAAATTACCACAACTTGATGATTTAGATGCTTTTATTGCGATGTTGCATAAAGAAAAAACCGCTCTCTACAATCAAATTGTCGCCACCGGTCAATTACCATTACGATTAGGTATCAAGCGGTTACTGCTGGAAGCCCAACAAGCCGGTTTGACCTTAGCCATTGCAACCACCACCAGCCCTGAAAATGTGGCAACCCTATTGCAACACAGTCTCGCGCCGGATGCGGTCTCATGGTTTCGCGTGATCGCCGCGGGAGATGTGGTGCCTGCCAAAAAACCTGCGCCCGATATTTACAACTACGCGCTGCAACAACTCGATTTACCGCCAGAAAACTGCATTGCCTTTGAAGATACTGCCAACGGCTTAAAATCAGCACTGGGAGCCAAAATTCATCCAGTGATTACAATCAGTTACTATTCTCAAAATGAGCAGTTTACCGGTTCCCCCTTGGTCGTTGATCATCTGGGCGAAGCTGATATCCCTTGCAATGTCCTGAGTGGTCAGCTCAATTCCTCTTCCTATGTCAATGTTGCAGCGTTGCGACATTTAGCAACTTCTTGGTAATACAAAAAATTAGCGACAGATTGTATCATAGCCAATGATATTGATGCGGGTAAAAACTACGATGGACACTGGTAACTTAAAAATATGAACGACACAAGTCATCCCACTTTTCTGCAACACTATCACGGGCGTTTTTATGGAATTTTGCGTTGGCATCAACTCGATGCGTTATGGGCGCAAGTCAAATTTCAACCAGAAGGTTGGTATATTTACTTTGTAGGTGGCATCGTCCCCGACCATGTAGCAAATGTGGAAACAGTGACATTATTTATTCAAGAACTGGATGAATTGTTGCGGCAAGATCACGATCATGATTATTGTGGCATTGTTTACGCCGACGATCTACAACATCCTCAAATGATTAAAATTTTTGACCCAAACCATCTCGGTTTTTCTTGCGGTTCAAGCGGCAAACCCATCTTTCCACGTTGGATTTTGACACGCATCTTGCCAGAATTGCTCGAAGAAAATGCCCCTATCCCTGCCAATCGGAAGCGGTGGTGGCAACGTTTTTTTCCGACACACACCTCGCTATAACGCAAAACTGTGTATGATAATGTTTTAATTTCAATTAAATCAGAATTATAAAAATGGCTCATTACATTCTTAAACGTTTACTCCTCATGATACCCACGTTATTTGGAGTGATGTTAGTCACCTTCATTGTCACACAATTCGTTCCCGGCGGGCCCGTTGAGCAAGTGATGGGACAACTCAAACACTCGCAATCTGCCGGTGAAGCCAGTGGCAGTAAAACCACAACATATCGAGGACGTGAAGGACTGGATGAACAATTAATCAAAGAATTAAGAAGTTATTATCATCTTGACGAACCGGCACACATTCGTTTTTTGAAAATGATGGGCAAATATCTCGTGTTTGACTTTGGGGACAGTTTTTTTCATCATCGACCCGTGTTAGAGCTTGTCGCATCGAAACTTCCGGTTTCCATTAGTTTAGGTTTATGGACATTTCTGCTCACCTATTTAATCTGTATTCCATTGGGAATTGCGAAAGCTGTGCGAGATGGCAGCGCCTTTGATATTATTACCAGTACCGTGATTTTGGTGGGTTATGCGATTCCCGGTTTTGTGCTCGGTTTAACGCTCCTCGTGTTGTTTGGCGGCGGCAGTTTTTTTGATATTTTCCCCCTGCGCGGGCTTGTATCGGACAATTGGCAGGAATTGAGCACTTTTGCCAAAATTACTGATTATCTGTGGCATATCGTTTTGCCGATTACGTCGCTCATGGTGGGCAGTTTGGCGATGATGACCATGTTGACCAAGAACAGCTTTATTGAAGAAATTCGCAAACAATATGTTTTAACAGCACGCGCCAAAGGATTTACTGAAAACGCGATTTTATACCGTCATGTTTTCCGTAATGCCTTGATTCCATTAGCAACCAGTTTTCCCGCAGCGTTCATTGGCATCTTTTTTTCCGGTAGCTTGCTGATCGAAACGATTTTCTCGCTGGACGGTTTAGGATTACTTTCCTACGATTCGGTCATGAAACGCGATTATCCGGTTGTTTTAGGCACTTTATACATGTTCACCCTATTGGGTCTGATTGCTAAGTTACTCTCTGACTTGAGTTATGTACTGATCGATCCCAGAATCCAATTTGAGTCACTCGAAAAATGATACAACATCTCACTCCAGCTCAACGCCGTTGGCAACGATTTAAAGCAAATCGACGTGGTTACTATAGCTTGTGGATATTCAGTATTTTGTTTATTGCAAGCCTATTCGCCGAAATTTGGAGTAATGACCAACCTTTGATCATTTATTATCAAGGAACTTATTATTTTCCGTTGGTTCACAGCTATCCGGAAATAACTTTTGGGGGCGATTTCGAGACAGCAACTGATTATAAAGACTTGTTTGTACAGCAACAATTAACGCAAAATGGCAATTGGGTGTTGTTTGCTCCAAATCCATATCGTTATGATACCATTAATTATAACAATGCCCGTCCCAATCCTGCCCCCCCTTCTTTTGACAATTGGTTTGGCACAGATGACCGAGGACGTGACGTTCTGGCGCGAATTATTTATGGTTTCCGCCTATCGGTGCTGTTTGGATTGGCTTTGACCCTGATTGGAACAATTATCGGTATCATTGCTGGAGCATTACAAGGCTATTTTGGTGGAAATTTTGATTTGATTTTTCAACGATTTATGGAAATTTGGGGCAGTATGCCGGAGTTGTACTTGCTGATCATTTTTGCATCGATCTTTCAACCGAACATTTTGTTATTGCTCATTTTATTATCGTTATTTGGATGGATGGGCTTGGCAGACTATGTACGAGCAGAATTCTTGCGTGGCAGAAATTTAGACTACGTGCGTTCAGCCAAGGCGATGGGCGTACCCAATTTCACTATCATGTGGCGGCATTTATTCCCAAACGCGCTGGTGCCGGTGATTACTTTCCTACCTTTTCGCCTCAGTTCTTCCGTTTTGGCATTGACCAGTCTCGATTTTTTAGGATTGGGCGTGCCTCCAGACACCCCAAGTTTGGGCGAATTGTTGGCGCAGGGCAAGGAAAATATTTCCGCATGGTGGCTGTCACTTTCAACCTTCACCGTATTAGTCGGCATGTTGGTTTTACTGATTTTTATCGGGGAAGCATTGAGGGAATCAATGGACACACGGCGTAATTAAGATGATAGTTTGAGGTAAAATTGGAAAACTATCCAATTAATTAACACTGTCATTCCTGTTGTGTATAATATTGTGTTTTTTAGTCAGTCGGTGGATTGAGAAAATATTTTTCAATGCTAATATATTGATTTTACTCATTAAATCATCAACTGATTGTAACCTAGCAGTGTTGTTTCAGATAACGTAGTAAAGAAGGATAACGTGTCATAAGGATAAAATGTAATGCAACACATTGATAAATATAGCACTTCGGTGCGTTTTTTACACTGGCTCATGGCAATACTCTTTGCCGTGATCATCGTCATTGGTTTTGTCATGGTGGAATTTAAAGAAAGCAAACCTTGGGGATTATACGAGCTTCACAAGTCCTTGGGAGTCTTGGTTTTTGGCTTACTCTTCCTTCGGCTGCTCATGCGGGCTGTCAGCAAAGCTCCTCCCTTACCTGCGGATACTGCCCTTATTGCGAAACTTGTCGCGCATGGTACCGTTGCCTTCATGTATATCTGTATGATTATGATGCCGATCAGCGGCTATCTGTTGTCTAATAGTGCGGGATTCCCAGTCAAATTCTTCGGGATTGAACTGCCTGTCTTACTGGCTAAAAATCCAGAACTCGCTGAAAAAATTGGTGAATTGCACGAAATGGGCGGTTGGATATTTGTGGGCTTGATTACACTGCACATCTTGGGTGTGATTGCTCACCACCTGCGCGGTTTTGAAGTGTTACGTCGGATTACCTAAAAAAACAAATGAAGAGTTGCGCAATTGAATGATTTAGCAATTGATTTCATCCAAACGGTCAAAATGTTCCCGCGAAAATAACTCATTGCAACAAATTGATACCGCGCAACTTCTTCCAACTCATCAATAAAAATCTTGGCTTGCAAGCCATTTATGCAAAAACATCTCATCGAAGATATTGAAGTAACTTTGTTATTGGAAAGCATTTTTCAACGCTATGGCTATGATTTTAGGAATTATGCAAAAGGTTCCATCAAACGGCGCGTGTACAATTTGCTGCAAAAAACCGGACATCATGAGATTAGCGAATTAATACCACGTTTATTATACGATGAGGTGTTTTTTGGCAGTGTGCTGAGTCATTTTTCGATTCCTGTTACAGAAATGTTTCGTGATCCTAGTTTTTTCACAGAGTTACGACGGCAGGTTTTTCCGGCTTTAAAAAACTATCCCTTTCTCAAAATTTGGCACGCCGGATGTGCAACAGGAGAAGAAGTTTATTCAGCGGCAATTTTCCTTGTAGAATCAGGACTATATGAGCGTACTACAATTTTTGCGACAGATTTTAATGATGAGGTATTGCGCCGCGCTAAAAAGGCAAGTTATAGCTTGAAAAATTTACCAACATTTGCTAAAAATTACGAGTTGGCGGGCGGTTTTTTCGACTTTTCGCAATATTATCGGGTCGAAAATGAAACGATGGTGATGAATGAGGCGTTACGAGAAAATATTACTTTTGCGAATCATAATTTAGTGACAGATGGCGTATTTGGTGAAATGCACTTGATTTTTTGTCGCAATGTGTTGATTTATTTCGATAAAACTTTACAGAATCGAGTGTTAGAATTATTGACGCGTAGCTTGATCGATGCGGGTTTTTTATGTTTGGGAAGCAAGGAAAGTTTAATATTTTCAAGTATTGTGAAAGATTTTAAAGAAATGGATGGAAAAGAACGAATTTATCAAAAAATCGTTGAAGTCGCTTAAAGTGTGTTGTCAAATGAGAGTGCCATACAAGAGAGGATTTAGAAATTGCGTAGGGTGCATCAACGTGATGTCATGCACCGCAACTGTTTGAAATTCTTAAGATAGTGTATGATGCTTTACTTGAAGAGTTTCAGGATTCTCAAGCGATATTTTAAAAATTGTGAAGGGGATATCAACGCCGGATTATGCCCCGCCTAACCATTGTTTACGCAGAGATTCTCGATTTAACGCCAACCACTGCAACGCAATCACCGCAGGGGCAGCTCGAATTTTTCCTGTCGCTAATAAATGTTGTGACTCTGCAAATGACACGACATGCACTTGAATATCTTCATGTTCTTCAGCCATACCATAAATCCCGCCTATTTGACTGCTATCAACACGTCCACAGAATAATTGCGTGGTTTCCGCCGCGCCTCCCGGACTGCCAAAAAAATGATACAGTGGGATTAAGTCACTGATTTCACAACCGGCTTCTTCCCGCGTTTCTCGATGCACCACCGCTATCGGCTGTTCTCCCGCTTCGATGATGCCCGCCACCACTTCCAACAACCATGCCTCATCAGGATTTTTTGCCACACTGATCGCCCCGGCTCGAAACTGCTCCACCAATACCACTTCATCACGTACTGGATCGTAGGGCAACACCGCGACGGCATGACCTCGTTCTAAAACCTCGCGCGGCATCTCGGCACTCCAACCGCCAGCAAATAACGTATGTTTCACGGTGTAGCGCATTAATTTAAAAAATCCGCTATAACCAATTGATTTTTCAATCACTACGAATTGTTTTTCCATCATTTTGTCCAAATTATTGTAACCAAAACCGTTGACTTAAGAAAAATTAGGTAAAAACAGATGTTATTCAAGAACTCAGATTCAAACAATGAAGTTTTACTAATGAGAAATAGTTTCAAATAAAACAAAGAGTTCCTCGTTCCCATGCGCCGGCGTGGGAATGCCGTCCAGACGCGCCAGCGTCACGAGTCATGATTTTCAACTGATTGATTTTCATCATGTTGATAGAAAATTATTCTCATATCGAAATGGAAAGATGGCTACAACATTGTTAAACCCATCAAATGACGCTGGCGCGTCTGGACGGCATTCCCACGCCGGCGCATGGGAACGAGGAAAAATTGTCCAAACGATTGATTTCAAGAATTAACAGAATAGCTTGTTGATCATGTTAATTTTGTGAATCAGGCAAATTATGGTTCAGATAATTTTAAGCGGCGGATTCTAAATGCAAAAATTTGTGATATTCGGCTAACACAGTACGCGTATCGCCTGCCATTCGACTCACCCCGTTTTCTATCCACACCACCCGATTGCACAATTGTTGAATCAAAGCAGCATGATGCGAAACAAACACGATGGTTTTGTTGGAATGAATTTTTTCCTGCATGACCTTGGTTGATTTCTGATAAAATTCCGCATCGCCCACTCCCAAAATTTCATCAATCAGCAACACATCGGGATCGACTTGAAATGCCACAGAAAAACCCAAACGTGCCAACATCCCAGAAGAATACGTGGCTATCGGTTGATCGATAAAATCACCTAATTCAGCAAATTCAATAATTGAATCCATCCGTTTCAAAATTTCCCGCTTGCGTAACCCCATGAACATGCCGCTTAAAATCGCATTCTCCCGTCCGCTCAGGTAGTAAATAAACCCCAATTGCAGCGACAACAGCGAGGCTTGATAGCCGGTGTTAATCAATTGTCCATGCGAAGGCTGCATAATTCCCGCCATCAAACGCAGCAGGGTACTTTTTCCCACGCCGTTGCGCCCGATGATACCGAGGGTATCGCCTTGATATAAATCAAAAGAAACGTCTTTCAACGCCCAAAATTCTTCACCAAACACCCCGCGTTTGCGTCGATAGGACAGTCCGACATTTTTTAGCGACATGATAAGTTCATGTTTTTGCTGTACTTCTTGATTTGTTATGATTTCTGTGGTCATGGCATCACCTTCGGATACACATATTCAAATTTTTGGATTAAGTATTTGCCAAACCAAATGCCGAGTAGCGAAAAAATGCTGATGATCGCGAGAGCTTGCCAATCCGGTGAGCGGTTGTACATCAATACGTTACGAAAATCTTCGATCAAGTTCACCATCGGATTGAGATAATACAATTGCTTATGGAAATCTAACACATGGGGCAATTTGGAAACGTCTAAAAATACGCCAGACATGAAGAAAACCGCAGTCAATACATTTTCGACCACAAAACGCAAATCTGGTAAAAATGGCACAATGGCAGCTAGAATGAGCGAACATGCGGTAATTAAAAGCAATTGTACGAAGAAGAGCACCGGTAGTGCCCAATAATATTCGTTGATTTGATAGCCGCGCAGCCATAAAAATGCAAGTAATAATGTGAAGATGAACAAGAACTTCACGGTGTCCGTGAGAATTAAAATGATGGGAAAGATGATTTTGGGCAAATTGACATGTTTCATCAAAAAGTGGGCACCCAAAATTGTTTCTGAAGCGTGCGACAGGCAGGATTTAAACCATTGCCAAATCGTTAATCCGACAAGTAAAAATGGCACGTAATCATCGGTGCGGTGTCCGAGCAAGATGCCAAACATGACGTAGAAAATGCTCATGTACATGATGGGCTCAAAAATCCACCACATAAATCCGAGATAAGTACGTTCGGTTTCGGCTCGTAAATCGGCGTAGGTTTTATAAAAAATCAGTTCAAGATAGCGAAAAAATAATTGTATTCGAGTTTCTGTTCTCATAATCAATCAGTTAAGTTTAACGAAAAGGTAAATTTTACCCGCTCAAAACAAACTCAAGAATGCGCGGGCAATCGACCGGCAAAGGTGTGTATTTTAACAGTAATGACAGCGGTAGGTGACGATATTTTTCAGTGTAGGTTCGCAGTTGATCGCTTGATGATTTGCCCCCCATAGAAGCAGAATTTTGCAGCAAGCATGAATATCACCTAG
>DYNO01000128.1 GCA_020721025.1 Thiomargarita sp.
TCCCCTTTCTTCTTACATATCTCCCTATACATCATTTAGGAACACTATATCGCGCACCACACCAATGATAATTTGTTGTCCATGTCTGCCATCTCGCACCATCGTGACGGATACCTCGCCCCACCAGAAATTGTGCTGTTTATTCAAAAACCGATTTTCAATCAGTGGCTCAACCCGTTGTCGTTGCGTCATGGGGTGGATGTGGACGGTGGGCAAAATATCAACCAATCCCAACACTTGAAAAAATTGATAACTGCGGAACACATCATCGGGATGAACTAAATCTAAGTAATTGAATTGCAACATTTCTTCGGTGGTGTAGCCGGTCAATGCCAACCATTTGAGATTCCACTCAATAAAATGCCCCTGCATATCTAACACGACAATTCCTACAGATAATGTATCGAAAATGGCTTTGAACCGGGCTTCACTTTGGCGAAGTGCGTCTTGTATCTCTTTGAAATTTGTGAAATCATGCAATGATGCCAAGTATGCAGTCGTTTCTTCCCAAGGAATTTCAACCATCCGCACATTTGCCGTTCGCGTGGTTTGATCTGTGTCAATAATGTCTAGTTCAACTGTGCCTTCAGTGGCTGGGGGTAAGCCAAATGCCCGCCCAATTAAATTTTTCGCCGGTTCGCCCCAAAATTGTTCGGCTGATGGATTGACAAATTGGATCATGCCGTGGGTATCAATGATAATTACCCCATCGGCATTTTTTTCAATAATGGTGCGAAAGCGTTGTTCACTGGCTCGAAGGGCGATTTCGGTATGTTTTCGCTCGGTGATATCTGCGACCACGTTGACGATGGCTTGTAATTGTCCATCCACATCATAAATAATATTACTAGAAATGTCTGCCCATAAAATCGAACGATCTTTGCGTAACCAACGGAATTCTAAACGATGATTGTTTGAAGCGTCTTGCTGCAATTGTTGGATTAATGAGCGAACTTGACAAACGTCTTCATGATAGACCAAATCAAAGAAATTTAACCGTTCTATTTCGTTACGTTCATAACCTAACATCTTGATAACACTGCGATTAATTTGTAGAAACTTGCCGGACGCATCAATTAAAATAATTGCCACGGTTGCATTATTAAAAATAGCCCGGAGGCGCGCTTCACTGCGTTGCAAAGCCCGTTCAATTTCTCGACATCCTTGCTCGTCCTTACTCGTGGCATGTAGCATTTGAATCGTGCGTTGCAATTGCGCGTTGTGAGCTTCGACGACGCGTTGTCTCATGTAAAGTTCTTGAATTAACTTGTCTTTATTGTTGATGGGTCAAGGTATCAAGCGCAAGTTGCTCAATATTAGCCAATGATAATGTCGCAGGGTTGAACGAGGTCGATTCCATAAAATGTTCGCAGTAACCATGAGTTAGGATGATTTTCAGAAAATCTAACTTTGACTGTTTCAGTTCTCAAATGATTCAGTCGGTTAATAACGTAGCCGATTCAGCCTGATAATATTTTTCAAGTTCGGCTTCACTGACACGAGTAAGGGCATCTTTGGGCAAGATCGACAGCAATTCCCACGCTAAATCGAGAGTGTTTTGAATGGTTCTATCGGTGGTTTCGCCCTGACCAATGAATTGTTTTTCAAATCCATCGGCAAATTTTAAATAATTTTGATCGCTTGCTGACAGTTCTTCCGCGCCAATGATCGAAGCTAAGTTACGGACATCTAAGGCTTTGGTATAGGCAGCATATAACTGGTTAGTGACGTGTCCATGATCTTCACGGGTATAATCCTTGCCAATACCATCCTTCATCAAGCGGGATAAGGACGGCGGAACGTGAACCGGTGGGTAAATGCCCTGATTATGCAGTTCACGGCTCAATACGATTTGCCCTTCGGTAATGTAGCCGGTCAAGTCAGGAATGGGATGAGTGATATCGTCACTGGGCATCGTCACCACCGGCACCATAGTGATTGATCCGGCTCGATTTTTAATCCGTCCTGCCCGTTCATAAATTTCCGCTAAATCGGAATATAAATATCCCGGATAACCCTTACGAGCTGGCACATCGCCCTTTGCCGTTGCCACTTCTCGCAATGCTTCTGCGTAATGGGTCATGTCGGTAATCACGACTAAAACATGACGATCCAACTCATAAGCGAGATATTCTGCCACAGTCAGGGCGGTACGCGGCAAAATAAGACGTTCCATCGGTGGGTCGGAGGCGAGATTGATAAACATTACCACATTTCCCAAAACGCCACTGGCTTCAAATTCTTCTTGAAAAAACCGAGCATCGGTGTGAGATACGCCCATCGCAGCAAAGACAATTGCGAACTGTGATTCTTGCCCCGGTAATTTTGCTTGACGCACGATTTGCGCCGCTAACCGGTTGTGAGGTAGCCCGGAACCGGAAAAAATGGGTAACTTTTGCCCACGTACCAATGAATTCAAGCCGTCAATGGTGGAAATGCCGGTTTGAATAAATTCACGAGGATAGGCGCGCGCCGCGGGATTGACCGAACTGCCATTGACATTACGTTTAAGTGAAGTAATGATCGGAGGACGTTGATCATGAGGCTGTCCAATGCCGTTGAAAATTCTGCCCAATATGTCTGGCGATAGGGGAACTTCAAACGGTTCTTCTAAAAATCGGATCCATGTATGTTCGATGTCTAAATCTTGCGTACCTTCAAAGACTTGAACTAAAACAATTTCCTTAGTTGTTTTAATCACTTGTCCGTTACGTTTTTGCCCCGTATGGTCGCGCACAATAACTCGATCTCCTAGGGCTACTTGGGGAACACCTCGCAAAAATAGCAGAGAATCTCGCGCCGCTGACACTAGCCGGTATTCTTTTTCTTTCATAACGTTATCTTAGCGGTTGATAGTTTGAACCGTAATTATAGCAAGGTGCACGGCTAATCTACCATTTTCTTAATTATTCAGATTTTCATCACCAATCGCTTGAATCGTTTTGAAATTCTGTCGAGATTTCAGCAAATTGATAAATCAAATCAATGTTTTCAACCTGTTAATTTCACAAACAATTATAAAAAACTGTCCGAACGATTGATTATGATAGAATTGATCAAAATGGAAGTGATGCTAAAATATTTGAGTAGTGTTTATCTGTGTGTAGAATTAAATAATTATTTGTTTTATTTAGATAAATTCTGAATTATATTATTTTTGATGAACCTTAAATGGTATTGTTCTTTTGTCAATAATGTTTGGTTTTTTACAAACGATTTAAGACCACTATGACATGGTATAATATCCTTCTCAAGCTTTATCATTCATAGCAATTCGGACAGTTTTTATGATAATTTGTGAAATCAATCGGTTGAAATTTGAATCAAGTTTTAAAACTGCCCGAAGTATTGATTAAACAACAGCGATGTCTATTGCCGTCATCTGCCGTTCTTAACACCAGCTTTATTGCGAGAAAGCCACTTTGGAAGAGCCGGTATATCAATCAACGCTAAAATCAGGAGAGATACTTCGCGAGGAATATCGCATCGAATCCGTGTTGGGCAATCCGGGCGGTTTTGGTATTACCTATTTGGCAACAGATATTAATCTGGATAGAAAAGTTGCCATTAAGCAATATCTGCCGGGCGATCTCGCCACACGCGAAGGTGCGAAGACGGATCGCGAGAGAGAGAAATCGGATAAAAAATCTTCTAAAACAGGCAAAGATTATATCCGGGAGGAAGCCCAACGTTTGGCGCAGTTCAACCATTCCAATATTGTGCGGATTTTGCACTTTTTTACGCATGAAAATACCGCATACTTGGTCATGGAGTATCAAGAGGGTTTGTCCCTGACGGAATATTTGCAACAACATGGTACCTTGAATCAAGAAGAATTGCTCGGTATGGTGTTGCCCTTGCTCGACGCGTTGAAACAAATCCACGATGAAAAGTTTTTACACCGAGATATTAAACCCAATAATATTTACATTCGTCACGATAAAAGTCCGGTTTTATTAGATTTTGGCTCTGCCCGTCAAGCCCTTGCCAAGCGCAGTCGCAGTATTACCACTATCGTGAGTCCGGGTTATGCGCCATTGGAACAATATGATGATGTTGCCAGTGAGCAGGGGGAATGGACAGATATCTACGCGCTGGGTGGGGTGATGTACTACGCGATCACGGGGGAAACGCCACCGGCTGCCACGCGTCGCGTCAATAAAGACCCAATGATTCCAGCGATCACCGCGGGAGCCGGACGTTATAGCAAGAGTATCTTGACCGCGATTGATTGGGCATTAGAACCCAACGATGATAAACGCCCTCGTAGTATTGAAAAATGGCGCGAACAATTGCTGATGGATGTCGAGCCTTCGCATCATCGCTTGAATCATCAAACAACTTCGTTTTCCAAATTTTCCAATCCCAATGGCGGCGGGGAATTTCGACAAATTTCTTTATCCGAACGTTCCGCAACCATTATTTTGCCGGGATTGGTCGTGATCTTGCTCATGATTGCCACCGCAGTTTCGCTATATCAACTCAATCAAGCCACGCAAGAATTAAATAATTTACGGCAAACAGTTGAAATTGCACAAGTTGCCCAACAAAATGCCAACCGTGGGACTTTGGAACGAGAACAACAAATTAAAAAATTAGAAAAAGAGATTGATGCTGAACAACAAAAATCTGCTAATTTGGAATTATTGCTGAGTCAGGAACGTAAACAACGTAGCGAGGTAGAAGAATCGCGCCGCAGAATGCAAGATGCGCTGGACAGATTACGACATTTTGAACCTCAAGCAGTGGAGGAAGCATTTCAGGGCAAGTTACCCAAATCACAAATCACCTATTACAACGTGGTTGGAGTGCGACCCGATGACCATTTAATTATTCGAGAGTTTGCCGGGCATGTTTATAAAAAAATCGGTGAAATTTTTCCGACGGCAACCTGTGTCAGATACTTACGCAAGCTCGAAACATTAAAAAATAATCAAACTTGGGCATTTATCGAACATACCGATTCAAAAAGATGTGTCCGTGGTTGGGTAAATGCAACGTTTTTAAAAGAAATTACTGACAGTCACTGTGATGAACATCTCAGCACCTTGGTGACTGCACAACCGTGTCCTGATGAAGAATCTGATCCCAATCAACAAAATCACTAAATTTTTTTATCCTCCGATTTTTTGGCTCACCTTGCTCGTAGCGATGGCGGGCAGCTTGCCATTTCTCGTATTTGCTGGCGGCTATCTGACCAAGGTCACTTTGGAAAATCAGAGCACAATTGTGATTCATCATCAAGCCTGTAGTTTAAAGTCAACTCCCATTCGCAGCGATAATAAACTTATCATTCAACTACAAAATTGCGAAACCACGATGGGACAAATTCTCGTCAATAATCCGCAAATTGAGGAAGTGCACTGGGCGCAACGTGGACCGGCAACGGTATGGGTGATTGTCACCTTTGTAAAACCGTATCGTTATGAATTTGTCACAGCAAATCAACAATATCAAGTCTGTGTGCCTTCTTGCAAGAAAATATTGAATCAAACTAAAACAGTGCAATCCTTGCTATCAACGCAGCAAACGCCAATTTTATTCTCAATCCGCGATACTACTTTTCACATCCCGCTCAAGGGGTTAGATATCAATCAGTTGATTGACCGCTCCATTGGTTACGACAAAATGGATTTACTGAAAGATGGCTTGCCAGATTTTCATTCCGTGCGTGATGATTGGTTGGGCTCACCGCGCAAACACGAAGGTTATGATATCTATGTTGATAAAACTCCCGTGATTGCCGCAGCTCCCGGTAAAGTGGTCAAAGTGGGCAAAAATCGCAGTGCTGGAATGTATGTCAAATTGCATCACGGGGACGAAATTTATACAGTTTACGTGCATTTACACAGTGTCAGTGTCAAAGAACGTCAAACGGTCAAACAGGGAGAAATGATTGGCATGATTGACGGCGCGGCGGGCAATGCGGTGACTCCACAATTACATTTTGAGATAAAAATCGACAATATCAGCGTTGATCCCCTGCCCTACATTGAAATGTTTTATCGCGAAGATAACCAACTGCTTGACAAAATTAAACGTTACAAGGAAAAGTTACAGGAATTAGAGAAAATCCGCACGGTTCAATTGAAAGCGTGGTTAGAAAAAAACCGAGGTGATAAATAATAATACTTCGGATATCCTCAATAAGAAGTTGAAAAGATAGTCTGAACCTGTCAAAGTTGTAGGAAACTTGACAGATTTAAATATGCCGACAACGCGACTTCTTTTTTATGGACAACTCTCTTGATAACTGTGATACCATTGTCGCATAAAATCGTCTGAAGCATTAATCTCATGAGTGCGTTTGAATATTCAGCATTAGATCAGCGGGGACGGACGCGCAACGGGGTACTCGAAGCGGATACCGCGCGCCAAATTCGGCAGCAATTGCGGGAACAGGGCTTGACTCCGTTGACAGTGATTGAAGTACAGCGCAATGTACAACGTCGCACCTCGTCTCGTCTTCGCATCAGTAGCACCGATTTAGCTTTATGTACCCGTCAGTTAGCAACGTTGGTGCGTTCAGGGTTGGCGGTGGAAGAAGCCTTGCGTGCAGTGTCAGAACAGACTGAGAAAAATCAGGTGAAAACGTTATTGCTTGCGGTGCGGGCGCGGGTTCTCGAAGGACACAGTTTAGCCGCTGGATTGCATGATTTTCCTCAAGTTTTTCCAGAACTGTATCGCGCGACTGTTTCCGCCGGCGAACAAACAGGACATTTAGACCTGATTTTAGAACGACTTGCCGATTACACAGAAACTCGCCAACATTTACGCCAAAAAACGCTGCTTGCCTTATTTTACCCCGCGCTATTAACCCTTGTTGCTGTTGCCGTTGTGATTGGATTGCTTGCCTACGTGGTGCCACAGGTCGTACAAGTTTTTGCCAATGTCAAACAAGAATTGCCGCGCCTCACCCGCTATCTCATTGCCACCAGTCACTTTTTACAACAATGGGGCTTCTTACTTGCCAGTGTGATAGTGATCGCTACTCTCGCATTACAATATGCACTCCGTTTTGAACAACCGCTGTTACTGTTTCATCATCTCTTGTTACGGTTGCCCGTGATTGGCAAATTGGAACGCGGAACAAATGTCGCCCGTCTGACCCGCACCTTGAGCATATTGACTGCCAGTGGCGTGCCCGTGTTGGAAGCGTTACACATCACCACTCAAGTTGTGTCAAACCGTCCTATGCGTCAGGCATTGCAAGCCGCCACCGAACAAGTGCGTCAAGGAAGTAGTCTGCATCGAGCGTTAGAGCAAAGTCGCTTATTCCCGCCAATGGTGGTGTATCTGTGTGCGAGTGGAGAAGCCAGCGGCAATTTAGAACAAATGTTAGAACGGGCAGCAGTGATGCAAGAGCGTGAATTAGAAATGTTAATTGGTGTCTTACTCAGTCTGTTTGAACCCTTGCTCATTTTATCTATGGGGGGAGTCGTGTTACTCATCGTGCTCGCCATTCTCATGCCCATTTTTGAATTAAATCAACTTATTAAATAAATATGAACCTATCAAACTTGACTCATCTCAAACACCTACTTTGGCTCTTGTTCTTGCTAACCAACATGATTGCCTGTGCCAGCCCGATTTCTCGCTCGATTGCTTTTTCCAATCAGCATCAAGTGGGCGACACCTACATGGGAATTCGGCTGTGGGGAACATTATCATTAGCCAGTGAAACGTTTGACGGTCTCAAGTTGTCAGAATTATCAGGATTGGCATGGGATGAAGACGAACAGATTCTGTACGCGGTTTCTGATAAAGGGAATTTATTTCACCTCCGCCCCATCATCCAAGAAAATGAATTAAAAGATGTCGAATTATTAGCGGCTTATCCACTGCATGGGGATCAAGAAAATCGTCTCAAAACCAGAGATTCAGAAGGCATAGCGATTATTCATGGCAACAATGGCGTGCCGGGCGATAGCAAACTATTGATTTCGTTTGAAGGAAAACCGGTGATCGCTTGGTTCACTCCTCAAGGGGCAATGACCAGCGCAGAAACCGTGCCGCCCGCGCTGACGGACAAAAAAGTCTATGTGAGCGCGAATAAACAACTTGAAGCTGTAGCTCAACATTCCCAATTGGGCATTCTCACCGCGCCTGAGTTACCGCTGAAAAATGATGATAAAATAGTGATTTACGCACAAAACGGGCTTGAATGGACATTGCCACGTTATCCCGCCCCCAACAGTTCGGTCGTAGCGTTGGAAGAGTTTGATAATTCATCGATATTGCTGTTAGAACGGGCATTTAAATCTATTTTTGACCCCGTGATCATCAGTCTGCGACAGGTATCATTATCAACCTGTAAATGCAACGAGGGTTTAGACAGTGAAACCAAACAAATTGCGATATTTGACAACAGTCAAGGTTGGCGGGTTGATAATTTTGAAGGCTTAACTCGGCATCACGGCAATTATTTTTTCATGGTAAGTGATGATAACGACCGTGATTTACAATCCACCTTGTTGAGTTATTTTGAAGTTTTAAAATAGCCGAGTGTACGTGGTGCGCGACATTTTCTAACAGATTGACTTCAATAATAAAGCGATATGCCCTACTTCTTGTTAATTGAACGAATTAACTGCAACTTGCGAATACTCCAGCCGACAAGCTGTTGTACATCCTCCGGTTGAATATTTTCATAATATTCAGCCATCGGAGTCAGCGCGTATTTTAAATCAAGATGGGCTTTGATCAGTTGCAATTCTGCCAGCGCAATTCCGGCAATTGAAAACACATCCGATGGCGTAATCTGGCGATGCTTCGGCGTAAATACGTGAAAATCAATGCTGTCCATTCCAATCAGTCCTTGAATCCGCTTGATTTCTTCCAACAGCAGCAAAACATTCTCAAACGCACCACCGGGCGGAACTCCTACATTCTTTTTGGGTGGAATTACCGTGCTTTTAATCCCCAGTGCTTCCAAAATAAAATTAATATCTTCTAAAATTCTCACCGCCTGAGTCAATACGTCAGAAGGAATCAATGTTTTTCCATTCAAAATATCCATCTCAGACGAAACACGATTTAACAAATTATAAACATCCACAGGAACTTTTCCAGTAAATATTTCTGGTGTAGCAACTTCTTCGGTAATATCAAGATGGTATTTTAAAATATGCAACTCTGAGATAATCCGCTCCATTTGCTCATAAGCCACCATGGGCGAAAGTTTCAGCAATGGTTCGCGACTGGGCACCGAGATAAGTGACAATCCGTGTTCTTGGCGAAAGCGATTGATTTTATATAAAATTTCATAGGCTTTCTGCCAACTGTGTCCCGGAGTGAGAGAAACTGTCACATTCATCTCTTCCGCAACTTGATCAACGCGAAAATGTCGCTTAATAATTTGAACTTCTTGAGAAATCTGATAAACCTTCTGATATACATCACTTGGTGTGGGCTCAGCCGCGAGTACCGCGCAAGGCAACCACATCAAGACGAGCAATAGAAAAATAAATTGTTTCATGTCGATTTCCTGTTCACACGCGAATAACTGTTTCAATTGAAGATCAAGTGGCGAAATGTTTAGGAGTTACGCACTTGAGATGCTAACCCACTGATTTTATAAATGGAGTACAAATTTAAATTTGTACTCCGAAAACACTAACTAACTGAATTAAGCCTAAGTTACGTTTTGAACTGCGTAACTCCTAATGTTAAAACTGTCCACGCGGTTGTTTTGTTGAGTTCTAAAAAAATCAGAGGTAAGTCAAGATAGTTATTCAATTATAAATCAATATTAACTCATGTCAAGCGTTATGGTCACAGGAACTAACTCATTTCTTTATCCTTTCTCTTAATTTCGTGTTATTCT
>DYNO01000007.1:0-15062 GCA_020721025.1 Thiomargarita sp.
GTTTCATAATAAACCAGAATAAATCATAGTAAAATGAGTGATAGTTGTCAACCCCCGTTCCCGGTCCGATAAAACCGTCATAAAATTGAACCCAATACACCACTTTTATAATTATTTTGTGGAGAGTCAACCTGTTGCGTTGTCACGGTTTCCGAACGGTGCAGAAAAACGTAGATTGCCGCGAACAAAATGATCACGGGTAAAAATTTCTGTAACCATTCTGCCGACATTACACCCGCCAATAGTGTGCCGAATAACGCGCCGCACAAGGTTGCCAACGACATAACATACCAAAATTGGGGGCGAAAGATGCCTTTTTTGATGCAAATCCACGCCGCGGTTGACGTGCCAAAAGTGCCGATTAATTTATTTGTTCCCAACACGGTATGAGGGGCGATGCCCATCGTCAATAATGCGGGTACGGTAATTAAGCCACCCCCGCCTGCGATTGCATCAATCCAACCGGCAATAAAAAAAGTGGGTAACAACCAAGCTAAGATTTCAAAAGACATTTTTTTCTCTTTTATACAAATAATTCCAGTTCACCCACTTCTGCCTCTTGTACCCGCTGTTTGGCATAATTCACATACTCTGGGTTCAGTTCCAAACCGATAAATTGACGTTGTAATTGTTTCGCCGCAACGCAAGTAGTACCACTGCCACAAAACGGGTCTAACACCACGTCATCTGCTTGAGATAACAGTAAAATCAGTTGCTGCACGATGAATAATGGGTAAATTGCCGGATGCGGATTGCCACGAATTGATTCGACGGCGGTTTCAATTACATCTTTTTTCAACGCTTTATCGTGAATCCGAATGATAGTAAAACCGTTCCGTTCCAATTGCATTTTCCGCCCACCCATCTGTCCACCAAAGGGTTCGGCATGTAAATGACGGATTTTCATTCTAAAACTGGCAATTTTACCACTTTTGACTTCTTGAATCACCTTGGTGAGTTCCTGCACTGCCAATTGTTTTTGCGCGGTGGATAACTCGGACAGTTCAATTAATTCAAAATAGCGTTTCCCAATGTCACTTTTTGATTTATTTTTAACGGGTTGGGCATCCAAATGTGCCATAAATTCGGTTTGGTTGAATTCATAGTCCATTCCCTTCACAAAAATAAAAAAAGGTTCGGTGGCTTGCACTAATTTACGTTTATCTTGGCGTGGCGTGGGATTCAATTTATGCCACATCAACTGATTAATGAGTTTAACTCCTGTTAATTCAATCGCTTGTAATGCAAATTGATATGGCAATAACAATAAACTACTGTTTTGATATTTATCGCCCAAATTGAATACCAAGGCACCGTCGGGACGAGTGATTCGTACACATTCTTGAAAAATAACGAGTAAATGATCTAAATAGGTTTGTATTTCCGTTTCATTGCCAATACCTTCATGACCATAAGTGCGCTGTTGATAATACGGAGGCGAAGTAATCACTAACTTAATAGATTCATTAGGAAAAGTTTGTAATAGGGGCAGACAATCCCCGACTAAAATTTGGTTCAGTGGTAAAGAAGATATGGACATGACACGCCTTTGAGCGGTATAATAAACTGAAATTTCAAATTTTTCGCAATGATTGCGTGAAATGGTAGTCGCTAACGCGATCAGAGTCAATGGGTGAGCCAAAATTTCGCACAGCACTGTTGATGTGAGAATGAAAATGCGTAACTTATTTAAATGGATAGTGATTTTTAATTTTTGTTGGATGACGACCGCCATGAGTCAAACGATTCCTCAAGTTTTAGAACGTTATGGAGCAGCCGCCCAAACTCGCTTGCAACCTTGGTTCGAGCGCGCCGCCGTGCCTTATCCCCCGCAGCGTCTGGCATTGTTGGGTTTTAAAGCGGAAAAAGCGTTGGAATTGTGGGCGCAGCAGGGCAAATCTTGGGTGTGGATTCGCACGTATCCGATTTTGGCGGCGAGCGGGGTAGCCGGTCCCAAGTTAAAAGAGGGTGATTTACAAGTACCCGAAGGAATCTATCGAATTAACCTATTGAATCCAAACAGTAAGTTTCATCTGTCCATGCAAATTGATTATCCGAATACTTTTGATCGTCGGCAAGCCGCTGGAGAGCAACGCACGCAATTGGGGGGAGAAATTTTTATTCATGGCAAGGCGGTTTCTGTGGGATGTTTGGCAATGGGCGACACGGCAATTGAGGAATTATTCAGCTTGGTGGCAACGGTGGGGATGAAAAAAGTGAAGGTAATCATCGCGCCGCAACGCAATATGCAGCAAGTCGATGTGACGCAACCGAGTTGGCAGGCGGAGCTTTATCAACAAATTTACCGTGAATTGCAACCATTTCAAAAACTTCATAGCGAATGATTTGTTCACAATTAAATAGACTTTCAAAGCACGCAACGCTATTAAATTATGCGTGCTTAAACACTTCATCCGGATAACGCTTGCTTGGTTTTCGCTACGTTATCCGATATAATAATAACAGTTTGGTTTTTTTCTGTCAATCGTGTTGGTATTCGTTTAGGATCGGCTATTTCTACCAAAACAAGTGATGTACATTTGACAATCACAAAGAAGTTTAATTGATGGATTTTAAAGTTTATATGCTGCTGTTCATTGACTACCTTGTCCCATAATTTGAGTCGAACCTTTATTCAGCATATTTCATTAAACCGAATCGTTTTGCTAACAGGAACTAACTCACCAATGCATTATTCTACTTCTCACACTTTTTAAAGTGAAACAGGATATTTTTGATAGAAAATCTCGGTTTAAAAATAATTTCAAAATAATTTCAAAATGATTCAAATCGTTACGAATTTTGTCCAATCCTCACCAACATTCGCAACAGATTGAATTATCAGAAATTGAGTCTTTAAACAGCAATTTATCCGATATCTTGGCACACAGTGGTATTTTCAGTGAAAATCCATTAAAATCATCAATTCCTACTAGAGATTACTCATTTGATGACTTACGGAGCTTTGGATGTGTTAGAAACAACCAATTTAACCAATCATTTACTGATTGCTATGCCAAATCTGCTTGATCCGAATTTTTATCAAACAGTGGCTTATGTCTGTATGCATAATGAAAGCGGGGCAATGGGCATCGTGATTAATCGTGTCATGAATGTCGAATTGGGCGCGGTGCTAGAACACATGCAGATTGAAGTGACTTCGCCCAGTGCCAATTCCCTAGCGATTTACGATGGCGGTCCCGTGCAGCGAGAACGCGGTTTTGTGATTCACCGACCCGCGGGAAAATGGGATGCTATGCTGACATTAGACCACGACATTGGTATTACGACCTCGCGTGACGTACTCAATGCCATTGCCACTGGAAGAGGTCCAGACCAAGTGCTGATCGCGCTCGGTTATGCTGGTTGGGGCGCGGGACAATTGGAACGTGAACTATCAGAAAATGCGTGGTTGACTACCCCAGTGGATTTAGACATCATGTTTAATACGCCAATACACAAACGTTGGCAGGCAGCCGCCGCACGATTGGGGGTGGATTTGATGCTGATTTCCAGCGAGGCAGGGCATGGATAACGTTGAAATATCAGATATTTCTGAAGATAACACAACCATTCCTCCCCCACAGCCGATTAGCATCATGGGATTTGATTACGGCACAAAACGCATTGGAGTTGCCATCGGACAAACGTTAACGCGAACGGCGCGCCCCTTGGCAATTATTACCATCCATCCGCCTGTTTTTCCTTGGGATAAAATTGACGCGTTGCTCGTCGAGTGGCGACCGGTGATTTTAGTCGTTGGATTGCCGCGATACGCTGACGGTTCGTACAACAATATCAGTCAAGCGGCTCGTACCTTCAGCGAACAATTGCAACAACGTTCTCAACTTCCGGTGCACTTAATTGATGAAACGCTTTCCTCCATCGAAGCCACCCAACGGATGCAACCGACTGGACGCAAACAAAAAATTCGTGTTGATGCAGTCGCGGCACAAGTCATTTTAGAAACATGGCTGGTCGAACACCCCACACTCTGATCAACCGCGCAAAAATCGCAAAAACTATTCATCGATCAAATAACGGTGCAATTTATTCATGTCCTGAATTTTTATCACTTTTCCCTCAACTCGGATAATTCTCGCGCTGACCAGATTTTTCAAAATACGCGACAACGTCTCGGGCTGAATCGACAGACGCGATGCCAAAATATTCTTTGGAATATCCAATAATACCGCCAACGGTTCATCCGTCTGCGTCACGAGTTGTTGTTGTAAAAAACCAATAAATCGATACGTTGCATTCTGCAAAGTCAAATTATCAATTTCATCGACCAACCCGTGCAGCCGCATACTCAAATCGCCGAGCAACTGAAAACAATTTTCCGTTGATTCTCGCAACAATTGCCGATACACATCATTGTTAAAACTAATAATTTCACTCGATTCAATCGCTCGCGCACTCACCGGGTAAGTATGATGCTGCATAAACATCACTGCTTCTGCAAATGTCTGGCGTGGCGGAATCATTTCTATCACTTTTTCCTTGCCATCCAACGACAAGCGATACAATTTCATGCGTCCGGTCTTGACCAAAAAAAAATGACGTGCCTGCTGTCCATGTTCAAATAATAATTGGTTTGCTTCCAAACGGATAGGATGCGATGTTGTTTGTAATTGAGTCAGTTGAATATCAGATAAATTTTTAAAGAGGGGAAATTGTCGTAATTCTTCATGTATCATAAGAATAAATGGCTTAAATATTACTATTGTTTAAGAGCCACACCAGTATAGTGCAACCGATTGATTTTACTTTAAAAATATGGATTCAATTGACTAATCAGATAAAATCTTAATAGTTCGGACAGTTTCAAAATTATATTTTAATATCAATCAGTTATCGGATGAGTGAAATAACTATAACTTATTGATTTTAATAAGTAGTTGTAGAAAACCGTCCGAACTGTTGATCATATCATCTTGATTTTATTGATCAGAAATGTCATTTCTATAGTATCTGGTTGTTTCTCACCAAAGAGATAATCGTAGATCAAATCATCGGGCAGATCGAGTAGTTGCACAAAAGTTTGTTGTTCAATAGCATTCGCCGTGGTGTAAAATTTTTCGCGGTAACTCACTAATAATAAATCCAATTCCCGCATCCCACGCCGACAATGCCAGATTAATTTAGCCACATCATTCATTTAATATTTCTCATTAAACAAGGTTATCGCTGAAGCAGGAACTAACTCAGGTTTCACAAAGTCGCAACATTAATATGATAGCATTTTAGATTTCATCGTTTTAAAATTTCATTGATGAACGACATCGATCTATACCTGATTAATTTTTAAAAAATTATCCGATTGTTCATTGAAAATCCCAGTGGTCATTATCCCAGTGGTCATTATGGTGGATAAATTCTAAATATCGTTTAAAAATAATAAGTTATTTTCGATGGACTAGATTTTGCTTTTCTGATCAAACTCCTAAGGTAGATTGATACAAACACGAGATGAAATGATTATGGAAAGTTTAGAAGAAAAACTGACCCGCTTAAATACGCAGATTAGCACCCTGCATCGAGAAAATAATCTGTTGAATGTTGAAAATGGCAGAATACGCCAAGAAAATAAAGAATTACGCTGCAAGTTGACTGAATTGCAAATTCAGGTTGAATTTCTGTCCGCGATGACGGGAAAGACAATATAGGGGGATTTAAGCGTTCCGAGGGTTGACAACTATCACTTAATTGCTTAACGTATCTTCACTCACACTCCCAATTATTATTAATGATGGAAGCTGAATAGTTATGTTATTGGCGCACAAGGTAGAATTGCGACCCACAGCCGATCAGCTTGATTATTTTGAGAAAGCGTGTGGTCATCGCAGACATTGCTGGAATCACCTGTAGGCATGATTTAGCCAACAAGATTCTGATGGTAATTTCATTTTCAAATGGTCAAAAGCTGCGGCATATCAATTCTATAGAACCGGTTTGAAATCTGTAATATTAGGTTATCACTTAATTTCTGATAGTATTGGAAGTGGATAAATAGTTGAGCACCATCTGATTTTGAACAATAAAAATTTCTCAGTAGCGAGCTTTTGCAAGAAATCTGTTTGAAAACTATCGGAACAGTTGATAGTCGATTCAAACTGATTTAGCGATGGCAAATTGCAAAAAATTCTTTAACAATTGAAATCCGGGGCGCGAACTCTTTTCCGGATGAAATTGTACGCCGAACACATTTTCCCGTCGCACGACTGAAACAAACGGTTTACCATAATCTGTCGTGCCAAGTACATGTTCTTGATGAGTTACTTTGAAATGAAAACTATGTACAAAATAAAAATCATTGCCAGTGAAAATATTGGCGAAAAGTGGGTCAGCCTGCTGAAATATAACTTCATTCCAACCCACATGGGGCAATCGCTGTTCTGGTGCAACATCCAATAACGTGACTTCCCCGGGAATCAAGCCCAATCCCGGCGTTTTTTTCACTTCATGTCCTATCTCTGCCAATAATTGCATTCCTAAACAAATACCTAGCAATGGCATCTTTTCCTCTGCCCAATTTTTTAACGCAACTTCCCAGCCGCGTTCTCGCAAATTCTTCATCCCGTCAGCAAAAGCCCCCACGCCGGGCAAAATCGCCCGATCCACCTGCTTTAACGCTTGAGGATTGTCGGAAATCATGACTTCCGCCCCGCATTTTTCCACCGAGCGCGCCACCGAACTTAAATTTCCTAAACCATAATCAATAATTAAAACACTCATGTTAATTGTCACCAAGTTGCAAAAATACTTGTTATTCATAGAATTACCATCATGAAGAAATCATCTGTTACCCATCGCAAATTTGAGAAACAATAATGTAGAGTGACGCATTGGCAAATGAGATAATTTTTTAAAAACAAAATGTTATCTGTCAAAAACCACGATAATTTATCAATGCGTAACTCTGGTCAATTGGCTGGAAAACAGATGCGTCAAAAATCTTCCCAATCGCCACCCTGATGATGTCCCCCATTATCTTGATAATAGGATTTTTCTGCGTGTTTGCCCGTAGTCATTTTTTGCTTGTGGGCGGGCGGACGGATTGATGATTTATAGGCGGGCTGATGCGGCACATTATTCTGATGTTCTTCAACCTCTTGCTTCTTGGCACTGCGACTGTCGAAGAAAGTCATGAGTTCTCTGAGATTTCTTGCTTGATTCCGAATCGCTTCACTGGCAGATGCCGCTTCTTCAACCAAGGCTGCATTTTGTTGTGTCGTTTCATCCATTTGCAGGATTGCTTTGTTGACCTGACGAATACCGGCGGCTTGTTCTTCACTGGCGGCAGCAATTTCAATCACGATATCGCTAACTTTTTTCACTGAAACGACAATTTCTTCCAGAGATTTGCCCGATTGGTTGACGAATTGTGTTCCTTCTTCAACTTTGCTGACACTGTTACTAATTAACTGCTTGATTTGCTTTGCTGCGGTCGCACTGCGTTGCGCTAAATTACGCACTTCTGTTGCAACAACGGCAAAACCCCGTCCCTGCTCTCCGGCGCGTGCGGCTTCCACTGCGGCATTTAATGCCAACAGATTGGTTTGAAAGGCGATTTCGTCAATGGTAGAAATAATATCCGCCACTTGCTTGCTACTTTTATTGATATCAACCATCGACTTAATCGCGGTGCTGACGATATCGCCACCTCTTTGAGCTTTTTCACGCGCTTCTGTGGCAAGATGGGCAGCTTGTCTGGCATTATCGGCATTTTGTTGCACGGTACTGGTCATTTGTTCCATACTGGCAGAGGTTTCTTCTAAGGAGGCGGCTTGCTGTTCCGTGCGTTGACTTAAATTCATGTTACCACGAGAAATTTCTTCAATCGCGGTTGTCAATTCGGTCGAAGTTCCCAGCACCTTGGTGACGGTTTGCATGATATTTCGAGCAAGTATTAACACAATCACAATGCCAAATATAAACGCTAAGAGTGTACCAAATATCACAATATTAATCACAACTTGAGAAATATCCTGCTGATCCCGGTTGCGTTGCTGCAAGAATTGATCTTCAATTGCTGCAAATTTATCAAATAAATCATGCAGTTCATTCATGTACTTTATGCCAATATTCCGTCCTAGGAAATCTTGTATATCTTTGAACGTGGTTTTAGTTTTATTAATCTCATAACGGATTGCCAGTGCAGGAGTTGCCGCCTTTTCATTCCACTGTACAAATAACGATTTGATTTGTTGCAGATACTTCTGGTTATCAACGTCATCTTTCAGATGTTCTTCAAATTCTTCTAGGTGTTTATTGACCTGTTTTTGGACATGACGAAACGGTTCGAGAAATTCTTCCTTGCCAGAAAGCAAAAATCCCCGCAGACTGGCTTCAGATTCAGATAGATTGTTGAGAATATCTAGCAGGTGATTTTCAGCTTCTTTGTCGCCCTTGCTGACCATCGCTTCGCGTAGTTTACTGATATTCAAGCGAATTTCATCAGTCAGTATCTTACCAACCCCCGATCCCACAAAATTTTGTAAATCCGCTAAATCCTTCGCACCGGTGGTAAATTCCCGTCGTTTCATCAAGGCGAGTTGCGTAAATTCATCTAACCACTGCTTCGTAACCAGATGAATTTTTCCCAATAATTCTGTCTGTTCCGCGTTATGACCGATTTGCTTGCGTAACTCCGCTATAATGTGCTCAAATTCTTCTTGCGACTTTACAAAAGGTTGCAATAACTCTTCTTTGCCAAGGATTAAAAAAGTGTGCACATCCGCGTCCATATTGATCACCAGTCTTTCTAACTCACTGGCATTTTGCTTGATCTCATGAGTACGTTTCACCCAATCGGTGCTTTTATCTAATAAAATCATGCTGCGATACACCACAACAGATACGATCAACATTAAAATTAAAATAAAACCATTGCCGAACAGCAGTTGTGTCTTAAACTTCATCCCTTTGAACATAAGTGAATCAACCCTCATCTTTGAGTATTTGCCATGTTTCGCGTGTTAGGACGTAACATCAAGTTGTTTAAACTGTGAATTCACACTGATTGTTATCTGTTGAGAATTTTACGCTAAAATGCACTGCATTGGGTTTTAAAACCTGTTTATTTAACTATAGGATGTACAATCCAAATGAAACTATTTTACTTTAATTAGGATACGAACTGATTATGTTAAAAACTCGTATTATTCCCACTTTGTTATGGAAAGATGTCGGCTTGGTCAAGGGCATGAAATTTGACAGTTGGCGCAGAGTTGGTACAGTCTTACCCGCTATCAAAGTTTATAACACTCGTGAAGTGGATGAATTGATTTTAGTCGATATTACCGCCACGCGTGAGGGCAACGAGCCAGATTATGATTCCATTGTTGATTTTACCGCAGAATGTTTTGTCCCCTTGACGGTGGGGGGAGGAGTGAAAAATCTGCAACAAATCAAAAAATTACTTCGTGCCGGCGCGGATAAAGTCGCTATCAACAGTGCTGCTTATCAAGACCCAGATTTAATTCAAAATGCCGCAAATTTATTTGGAAAACAATGTGTTGTCGTGAGTATTGATGCTCGTCAATTGGCGACAGGACATTACGAATGTTATAGCCATGCCGGCACGCAAGCCACCGGAAAAGCTCCAGATGAGTGGGCAAAAACGGTTGAAGCATTGGGCGCAGGAGAAATTTTGCTGACTTCTATCGACCGAGATGGCACGATGCAAGGCTATGATTTAGAACTGATTCATCGCGTGACGGAAAGCGTGAATATCCCAGTGATTGCATCAGGTGGCGCGGGAAGTTATGACGATATGTATCAAGCCATTGTGGCACGGGCTGCGGCGGTGGCTGCGGCGAGTATTTTTCATTTTACCGAGCAAACGCCGTTGGAAGCCAAAAAATATTTAGAAAACAAAGGCGTAGCAACCCGTAAAGTCAACATTCTTTAGGAAAATTCTCGACTTCGCCACAATTTGAACACGTTTTGCGACTTGGAAAAAATCTATCGGCAATCACGACAGTACAATTTCTTAAGATTGCTTTGTATTCAATGAATTGTCGCAGCATTCCGAACCCGACATCCGCAAGTGCCCGGCTCAACTTTCTGTTTTTAACATTGAAGCACTCAAAGATTCATTGTATTCAATGGCTTACCTGAAAGATTTTGCAATAACTTATGATAATCTTGATTGACTTGCGGATCATCGTTTTTGAGCTTAGTAATTGTTTTACAACTATGAATCACCGTGCTGTGATCCCGCCCGCCAAATGCCTTGCCAATTTCCGGCAAACTGTATTGCGTCAATTCCTTCGCCAAACTCATGGCAATTTGCCGCGGACGGACAATTTTACGTTGCCGTTTTTCTGAACGCATCTCAGACACCGAAATATCAAAATATTCAGCAACTAACTTCTGAATTGCCTCAAGTGTCACCTGCGTTTGAGGAGTCCACAAATCATGTAAACTTTGTTGTACCATTTCCAACGTGATGGTGCGCCGCATAAAACGCGAACTGGCTGCCAGTCGATGCAACGCGCCTTCTAACTCTCTGACATTAGACTGTATTTTTTCTGCAATAAAATGACTCACCTCATAAGGCAAGGAAAGTTGCACTTTATCGGCTTTATCATTCAAAATGGCTAAACGGGTTTCAAAATCTGGCGTATCAATTTTCACCGTCAAGCCCCAACCAAAGCGTGATCTCAAGCGATCTTCAATCCCATTCATACTATTGGGCACTTTGTCGGCGGCGAGGATAATTTGTTTTTTATTTTCAACCAATACATTGAAAGTATGAAATAATTCTTCTTGCGATTGATTCTTTTGGGCAAAAAATTGAACATCGTCAATAATCAGCGCGTCTAGGGAACGATAATAATTTTTAAAATCATCCATGCGCCGTTCACGCAGGGCTTTAATCATTTCATTGACAAATTGTTCCGACCGAATATAACTCACTTTCGCATGACTTTTTTGCGCGATGATGTGATTGCCAATGGCGTGCATCAGATGGGTTTTTCCCAATCCTACCCCACCGTAGATAAATAACGGATTATAATCAGTCGTTTGCGCGATTTCAAGCGAGGCACTGCGCGCCAGTTGATTACATACCCCCGGTACAAAAGTATCAAACGTAAATTTTTTATTTAAATGACTAACATGCGTCGCATTATAAAGTTTTCCATTCGTTTTAACCTCCGGACGCGTGCCATGACTGCCCATCTGCAAAATCAATTGTGGTGTTTGACGCGGGCGAAGATACGTGAGAATACGCGTAATCTGTTGCTGACAATGCGTTTGTACCCATTGTAATACAAATTGATTCGGAGCTAAAAGGCGCATGGTTTGTTCATCTTCAACCACTTGCAGCGGGCGTATCCACGTATTGAAATCTTGAGCGGAAAGTTCACGTTGCAAATATTTTAAACATTGACTCCACAAGGGTGTGGACACCGGCAAACCTCCATAACAGATTGAAAAACCACAAGAATTATTCTATGCAGTTTATGGCATCTTAAAATTTTGTATGCGATCAGGAATAAAAAAGGAGATGTGAATTGCGTTATTTTCAGTTGAGCCGAGAGAAAGATAAGAATTGTGTCATCCGTGCACCACACATCTTAAAGTTTTAGATGAACTTTCCTACATAACTCATTGATAGCAAAAATATTTATTTCAAAACCCTTGCTTTTGCTTCATCTGGTTTTGGCTTGCATATCAAACAGATAATTCGATTGACTCAATATCGGGCGTGATGAGCTTATTCATTGAATTAATTCGATATTAAGAAAAAGTTTGTCAAACAGGCGACTTAAGAAATTTGATACAATCCGTTGTTTTCAACAACTTTTACGCGCAATCGGCTAAAACTCATCATTTTACTGAATGCCGACCAGATTTCATTATACGCTAAAACAACTGTTGGATGTGATGTGCGCGAAGATCACCATCCTTCCGGTTTGGAAATTATTGAAAGTATGATTTAAATTCGCTGGAATAGTGACAATCAACGAGTTATGTATTTTTGACGACAATTGATTGATTATTAACAAGATTGGCAATTCTATTGGCGAGATAGGAATGTAAAATCTGCCCTACCTCATTTAGTAGTATCCCGGCGTTTCCCATTGAATTTCTTGCAAATTTTCGCAACGCCACCCGTGCAATACTCGAATCATACGATGATTAACCGATTTGGCAACGACAGAGTTCAGCCGTTCACAATGGGAAAATGCCCGCGCCAGCATCGGAGGAAGTTCCCATAAATTCAACGGCTTGCCATCATCCTTGCGTTGCTGTTTATCTTCACCAATCACAATAATTCCAGTTTTGCCAACGTGTTGCTGTACAGAATCCCATAAATCATACTGAGTAAACCGCCGCGTCTTATCTCCCGTAAGATAGACAGGTAAATGAGGTCGCCAATAAAATGCCAATTCTCCCGCCATGCCATAATGCGTAGTCAAAATAAATTGGGCATCTTTGACCTGCGCGGCGAGTTGTTGAATCGGTTGTTGCCATTGTTTAAATTTAAACAACGGGTCTTTAGGTAAACCAAGCGGTTGCGGAAACAAGATGATCAACATTAATATGACTGACAAACTCATGCTGCTATACACGATATTTCGTTGATATTGAGAGAATTTTTCAATATTTCCAGCAAAGAGTATCAACCACCCAAAATATGCCGGTGCTGCCCAATTGGGTTGAACTTCGCCGATGATTGCCTTGATCAGAAAAAATCCAAAGACTGCCAACGATAACTCCCATAATAACCGCTGTCCCTGCGAGGTGGGGATTTTCCATAAAGTCAGCGCGGCAAAAATGACGGTGATCGGTGATAACATAACCCATTGACTTAATAGAAATTCTGTGAAATTGCTACGTTGGATATCGGGTGTTCCCAAATGTCCTAAATCATGGCGAAACATGGGGAAGTCGTGTTGCAAGTTCCAGATTAATAACGGTGACATGAGGCAGAGCGTTATCATCAGTCCACGCCAAAAATAGGGACGGTAAAATTCTTGTCGCCATTGTCGATGAAATAACATGAATAAAATCAAGAATAATGGTAATAAACCGATGCTAAGTTTGGTTAAGCCACCCAATCCAATGGCAATTCCGAAACCATACCACGCGCGCGGCTGATTCTGGATAAGTACTTGATATATCGCCCATAATGCCGCTGTCCAGCAGCTAAATAATAAAATATCTGTGGTCATGACTTGACCCAGCCCAAAGTAGATGGGAGTTGTCAACAATAAGGCGACTGCCAACCATGCCGCGGCGCGAGTTTGCCATACCGAATAGGAAAAATAAAATATTAAAATCAATAAGATATTAAAACTCAGCCATGCCGGTAATCGCACTTGCCATTCGCCGTGTCCGAATAAAAAAGTGCTGGCAGCGATCAACCATGCCACTAGGGGCCCTTTGGAATAATAACTCCAGTCTAAACGTTGTGACCATTCCCAATATTGGGCTTCGTCGAAATGGAGGTCAAATCCGCCGGCATTCATGAGCAAGGCGCGCAACGGCAAGAGGGCAAAACAGAGCAAAAGTAATAAAAATTTGTCTGGGAATTGCTTGATTCGATTGATAAAATCTATCATAAAGTGAAAATATTTGAGGGAGTTAGCGGGCGGGCGGTTTGGTCGTGGTGCCGGACTTTTTTAACATTTCTTCCCGTTCCTTGCGTTCCTGCGGGCTAAATTCAAAATGATTCTCCGGCACTACCCCATAAGGATTGATCATCAATACTTTAGGTTGCTCGTTAAATCCAATAAACTGCACAATGGCAGAATAGGCACGTTGATTTTTATCAGATTCTGGCGCAGGGGCGGGAGGCATTTTGTCTTTATCCGAAGTTTCTGGCTGTTCTTCCGCATCTTCTTCAGAAAATTTAACTGACTGATATTTCTTCTGCAAAATCATGATCGTGTAGTAGTTCGTGGTCGAAAAATTCAACCAAGGACGCAATTTCGCCTGTTCTTCTAAACTGATGATATCGCTGAATTCGCTCAGAAATAAGTTGAAATCCGCCAAATTTTGAAATTCTTTTTCCTGACGACGCTCCAAAATTTTATCCACGCCCGCCGCCGACAAACCGGGCAACATCGACAATGCTTCTTTCGTTGCCAAATTCGGATTCAAGCCGTTCATATTACCATACACGGTGAACGCAGTTTCTAACTCTATCCCCTTGAATACTTCTGCAAAATCCTTAATCAGCAACACTTCTTCCGTCGTTTCAACCATTGCATTGCGTGGCGAATACGGGGGCTTTAATTCTTCATAATATTCCTTTTCAGCCCCATTTAAACGTTTAAGCTCGTCATTGTCAATCCAATCTTGCCAAGCATCTAATAATTGACCAATTTTTTCAACGTCGTTCCCAATTTTCTTTTCCAATAAATCGTGCATTTGCGCCACATTTAAATAGCGTAAGTTGATCAATCCCGCGTGATCGTAAATTCGCACCGCTAAATTGTCTGGAAGAGTAATTTTTGATTCGGTCGTTGCATAAGCCAGGGGCAATTCTCGCCCATCAAACCGAAAATACCAATTTTTATTATCTTGCAAATAAAGTTGCCGCTCCTCATCATCGGGGGCTAGGGGCATTCGCGCCATCAATAATTCCATTTCTGCCATCTGCAATAATTTCAAAATATCGCTCCACGCTTGCAGATTGTCTTGATTGTGCATGACCAATTTAGCGGATAGGCGGGATTCTATCGCTAATGTGGAAATCATCAGGGTCATCATGGCAATAAACCATAGCACAATAATTAGAATGATGCCTTGTTGTTTGAAATATTTCATGTTATTTATTCACGATAATCAATGCAAATGATGCGATATTGAGGTTTTTGCGCGGCGGTGGACATTAAAATGCAACACTGGGCGGCGATTTTTGCGCGTCACTCAATGGTTGGGAAGGATTTAACTGGTGAGGAGAATTTTAACAGAACGGCGATGGAAATCATGAAAACGTGGACATGAGACTGATAAATGGTGGGCGATAGTGGATTTGAACCACTGACCCCTGCCGTGTGAAAGCAGTGCTCTACCCCTGAGCTAATCGCCCGTCATAT
>DYNO01000007.1:15162-27636 GCA_020721025.1 Thiomargarita sp.
CTTCTTGTGCAACACCTTGTTTAAGAAGATGTTCTCCTAAACTGCCATCCGCACATCCAATTTCTAAAATCCGCTGTGTTCCTACTGGAATAAATTTCACGAGATTGAGATTCATAATTGTTTATACTGTTAGATTGCTTTATATTTTATTGTATTTATCAAGAAAAACTTGAATATCACTTGAAAGTAGAAATGGGAGTGCTTCCAACACTTTTTCGTCATTCCAATCCCACCATGCGATTTGTTGCAGAACCGCGATAATGTTTTGTTCAAAACGCCACTTGATATGTTTGGCGGGATTACCACCAACGATGCTGTAAGCTGGCACATCCTTAGTAACAACACTTCGAGCTCCAACAATTGCACCATTACCAATATTAACTCCTGAAAGAATGAGACTTTGATATCCAATCCACACATCATTACCAATAATTATATCCCCTTTTGATTTATGAGGGGGGGAATGAGGTTGATTTTCAGTGAGTTGGAATACAGCATTAAATGGATAGGTTGTTACCCAGTCAGTGTGATGCTCACCCCCAAGTAAGATAACAACTCCCTCTGCAATAGAACAATAACGCCCAATTTTCAAGAACGTACCTTTATCCCATGAAAGTATATTAGGATTGCCGTAAGTATAATCACCAATATCATATTGTAAAAATTCTGGGGTATTCTTGGTGAAAAAAGAGGGTGGTCTAAAAGACAATTTTTTCTTTTGAATCAGGGTATTATATAAATCTAATGCCGTTTGATTATTGGGTTGAACTTCTAATATTTTATTGCATATCATTTTTGCTTCATCGAGCTTTCCTTCGTTGTAACAGGATAGTGCTAATTCTATAGCTTGTTCTAATGTTAGAGTTGTTGGAGTCATAATTACCTCTACTATGCACTTTCTTTGAAATAAAGACAATAATTTTTTAAAACGAACCTCGTCAATTGTATAATGTACGTGGAATTTTGTAAACACTTTGTCAGGTCACTGGATAAATATCTAAAAAATCAATAACAAGTTGAACTTGGTAACAGGCAATTTTAAAAATCTCCAAAGGATGGATTCAATGACAAAACAACAACTCCGCCAACACTTTCTCATTCAACGTAACCAATTGACATCACAAGAATTAGCCGCACACAGTCATGCGATTGCGGAACAATTTTTTACACACTTTTCGTTGAACAATCTGCACAGCATTCATCTATTTTTACCGATTTTATCTCAAAATGAAATTAATACTTGGTTGATAATTCACAAGATTTGGCAAGTTTATCCTCACATTACTGTCGTGACTTCAAAAACTGAATTAACGACGGGCATCATGTCAAGTTATATTCTCACACCAGACACGCAGATTGTCGAAAATCGTTGGCATATTCCTGAACCGATGAATGCCCTACCGTTTGCTGATGCTGATCTCAATATGATCCTCGTTCCACTTATTTGCTTTGATAAACAAGGCGATAGAGTTGGCTATGGCAAGGGTTGTTACGATAAATTCCTCGCTTGTCGTTCTAACCTTATCAAAGTCGGGCTTTCTTTATTTGCACCGGTAGAAATTATCAATGATGCACAACCATTTGATATAAAATTAGATTTTTGCATCATGCCGCAAACAGTATGGCAAAAAGATAAGAAGCAATAATTTTAATGACATTATTTAATTCATTGCTAAAATCATTATTTTTGAACAACTTGACTGAGAACGCTACAAATTGAACTGGAACTAACTCCCATACGTTATCAGAATTTATTAGACATCGTATTAGATATGGGTTACGCAATTGAAACGTTATTCAATTAATTTTACTCAAATATCAAAAAACAGATCAAAATATTAACTCTTTGAATCAATTGAAAATTAGATTTGAACTCGCAACTCCTAGACTAAAAATTTCTGTGAAATGAGAAAACGTAGGATGGCAATATTAATATCACCATCCTATTGATTAAAAAGAATTTAATGACTTGGTGCGGTAGGCGCAGTGGCGGCAATTAACAAGGGTTTTAACTCATTTTTCTGATACATTTCAACCACAATGTCGCACCCACCGATAAATTCCCCATTGACATAAATTTGCGGAAAAGTAGGCCAGTTAGCAAATTTGGGCAGATTTTTATAAACTTCCTTGTCGATCAGTACGTTGACATAAGCAAATTCCACTTCGCATTTTTTCAACGTTTCCGCAGCGCGCGCCGAATAACCGCACTGAGGAAATTGAGGTGTGCCCTTCATGTAAATAATCACCGGATATGATTGAACTTGTTGCTTAATTTTTTCTAAAGCGTCCATAGGGTTTCCTAACATGAGTGGTTATAACAGCGTTTTGGTACAGTAACTACCGACAAACTTTCAATATTTTACTCCAATCGCAGGGTAACATGGCATAATACCGCGATTTACGCCGTATTCAAGACAGAATTGGGACGTGAGCCATTTTATCGCACTATTCATATCAAGTTCTACTATTTTGTAAAAAATCCTTTTTAGACAACGAGATGACCATGCAGACCAACACTTTAATTCATGAAACCAGTCCCTATTTGTTGCAACATGCCCATAATCCTGTCGCTTGGTATCCGTGGGGCGAAACTGCGCTTAATTTAGCAAAACAGCAGAATAAACCGATTTTGCTCTCGATTGGCTATTCTGCTTGTCATTGGTGTCACGTCATGGCGCACGAATCCTTTGAAAATGCCGAGACTGCGCAATTGATGAATGAATTATTTATCAATATTAAAGTTGATCGAGAAGAGCGTCCCGATTTAGATAAAATTTATCAAACCGCGCATCAGATGCTGACACGACGCGGGGGTGGCTGGCCCCTGACAATTTTTCTCTCACCCAAAGACCAGCATCCGTTTTTCAGTGGAACTTACTTTCCTCCTGAGCCACGCTATGGAATGCCACCATTTCGGGAAGTTTTGCAAAAATTGTCGAAGTTTTATCAAGAAAATCAGACACAACTGGAAACGCAAAATCGCACTTTTTCCGAAGCACTGGCGCAATATGCGATGCCTTTTTCTGATGGTGATCAAGTGGAAATTAGTATCGAGCCACTGAATCAAGCCCGCCAAAATTTAGAGGACTCATTTGATGAGAATACCGGTGGTTTTGGAGGCGCGCCCAAATTTCCTCATCTGCCAAGTATCGAACGAATATTACATCATCACCATCTGACCCGGCATCAAGCGGAAATTGACAAAGAAGGTTTACAACTCGCTATTTTTAGTCTGAAAAAAATGGCAATGGGTGGAATTTATGATCACTTAGGTGGCGGATTTTGTCGTTATTCGGTTGATGAATTTTGGATGATTCCGCATTTTGAAAAGATGTTGTATGACAATGCCCAATTTCTGACCATTTATAGCGAAATTTATCAAGTCATTCAAGCAGATGATTCATTGATAATGGAACAAGAACTGTTTCAGCGGACGGCATTGGAAACGGCTGAATGGGTGTTGCGAGATATGCGTGCACCGGAAGGGGGATTTTACTCCAGCATCGACGCGGATTCTGAGGGTGAGGAAGGGAAATTTTACGTGTGGACTCCGCAACAAGTGGAAAAATTGTTGGATTGCGTTGAGTATCCCTTATTTGCTTACCAATTTGGCTTGAGTCGCCCGGCGAATTTTGAAGAACGCTGGCATTTACACGCCCATCATGAACGTACTGAAGTGGCGTGTAAGTTTGAGTTAAATTTGGCAGAAGTATCAACGAAGTTAGATTCTGCCCGTCACAAATTACTACAAGTGCGTAACACTCGAATTCCGCCACATCGAGATGAGAAAATTTTAACCTCGTGGAATGCGTTGATGATTAAAGGATTGGCGAAAACAGGTCAAATTTTTGCGCGCCAAGACTTTGTGATTGCAGCAGAACAGGCACTTGACTTTATCAAGAAAACGTTGTGGGTCGATGGGCGGTTGTTGGCGACGTATCAAGGCGGTCAAGCGCACTTAAATGCGTATTTGGATGATTATGCGTTTTTATTGGATGCGGTGCTCACTTTATTGCAAGTTCGTTGGCGGGATGAGGATTTACAGTTTGCAATGCAATTGGCAGATGCGTTACTCATTGAATTTATGGATGAAACTCACGGCGGATTTTATTTTACTGGGCATTCGCATGAAATGTTGATTACTCGTCCGAAATCGTACAGTGATGATTCACTGCCGTCGGGGAATGGCATGGCAGCGTTTGCGTTGTTACGACTAGGTTATTTATTGGGAGAGACGCGTTATTTGGAGGCTTCGGAACGTGCGGTGCGAGCGGCTTGGTCACACATTTTGCAAATGCCGGATGCCCATTGTGCCATGCTATTGGCGGTTGAAAGTTTATTATTTGAGCCGCACATCGTGATTTTGCGTGGAACGGCGGAAAAGTTGGCATTTTGGCAGGCGGAGTGCCAGCAGAATTATTCGCCCAGAAAGTTATGTTTTGCAATTCCAGAAACGGCTGTTTTACCAGAAGTTTTAGCCAGTAAAGTGTCGCAAGGGGACATCGTGGCGTATTTATGCACCGGAATGCAATGTCAGCCACCAATTACGTCGTTGGAAAAACTTCGTGAGATGATGGTTTGAAGTGAATTTGAGCATTGATCTGAATCAGAATTTACAGAATTTGAGAATTTACCGAATGAAAATTTAAACGGCTGTCGAAATTTATCATCGTATCTATTCTAAAATTCTGATTCAGACAAACACCCATCATTGTCTCTTCTTATTACGGAATGTTTGATAAATGGTTCTTCTGTCAAATTTTTGGTAGCAATCACTATTTTTTAGAAAAATAGTCCAAAGTTATCTATAAATTCAAAATTTTATGTAGCGATTCGAGTAAATAATCAATCTGGGATTCGGTATGTGCCGCGGACAGGGTGATGCGCAGGCGGGCACTGCCTTGAGGGACAGTAGGCGGACGAATTGCAGTAACTAAAATATTTTGTTGTAATAATTGCTGACTCACCCGCATCGCCCGTTCTGCATCGCCTAAAATAATCGGTTGAATCGGCGTGATAGAGTTTGTGATAACCAATTGTTTTAATTTGGCTTGTTGGCAAAAATAGTGAATTAATGTGTGTAATCGTTGTCGCCGCCAAGTTTCTGTGCTCACGAGGTTTAAACTTGTTTGTAGTGTCACTGCGAGTGCAGGAGGTAGTGCTGTGGTGTAGATGTAACTGCGTGCGGTTTGTATCAAGGTTTCGATAAGTAATTCGCTTCCCGCCACAAATGCACCCGCTACACCGAAGGCTTTACCCAAGGTGCCCATTAAAATCGGAACATCGGTTGCGTTTAACTGGTAATATTCCACACTGCCTCGCCCAGTTTCACCCAATACACCCAATCCGTGTGCATCATCAACCATGAGCCATGCGTGATATTTCTCCGCTAATTCAACCAGTTGTGGCAAGAATGCCAAGTCGCCATCCATGCTGAACACGCCGTCGGTGACAATAAGTTTATGTATTTCTTTGGAAGTGGCGAGATGATTTTCCAATTGAGCAAAATTCTGATGTGCATAACGGTAGAGTTTGGCACGAGAAAGTAATGCCGCATCCACTAAGGACGCATGATCCCATTTATCTAAGAAAATCGCATCGTTACGACCGAGTAAGCCGGTAATGATGCCTATATTCGCCATGTAACCGGTGGAAAAAATCAAGGCTCGTTCTCGTCCCACAAATGCAGCAAGCTGTTGTTCTAAGTCATGATGTGCCTGAGTGTGACCGTTGACCAAGTGCGACGCACCACTGCCCACCCCGTATTTTTCCACACCTTGTTGCAGGGCAATTTTGAGTTGTGGGTGATTGGCAAGCCCTAAGTAATCATTGCTGCAAAAATTGAGTATTTGCTGCCCATTGATTGTTAAAACAGGAGTTTGCGGACTGTCATGCACCAATCTTGTGCGATAAAGATGGGCTTGTTGCCGTTGTTGTAGCAGGTTTTGGAGATAATCTTGCATGAAATTATGAATAATGCAGTGGACAGTTTTTATCATCATTTCGGGAAATCAATTCATTGGTAATATCAATTTAATTTGCTAACCGATTGAATTAAAAACTGTCCGTAGAAGTAGAGGGAGCCAGGTTGAGAATTTTTACTGATTATTCTCTGGCAATGGCACGATAACCAATATCTTTGCGGTAGTGGATATTATCCCATGTAATCGGTTGTGCAATTTGATATGCTGCAGTTTGTGCTGCTTTGACAGTGTTTCCCAACGCGGTCACGCATAAAACTCGCCCACCTGAAGTAACAATTTGCCCGGCTTTTTGCTCTGTTCCTGCATGAAAAACTTTGCCCGCTAAAATCAATTCTAATTGATGAGATTCAGTTAATCCGTTGATAATTTTTCCTTTTTCATAATCTCTGGGATAACCACCCGCAACCAATACCACACCTAGGGCTGCCCGTTTATCCCATTCAACATGTGCCAGATGTAAGCGTTTGTCTAGGGCTAAACTACATAATTCGATGAGATCAGATTGCAAGCGCATCAGGATGGGTTGGGTTTCTGGATCACCCAAACGACAGTTATATTCAAGTACATACGGCGTACCTTGCGCATCAATCATCAGTCCGGCATAAAGAAAACCAGTATAAGGATTTCCTTCGGCTGCCATCCCGCGCACCGTGGGTTTAATGACCATCTGCATGATTTTATTGTATATTTCTGGTGTAATCACGGGGGCGGGTGAATATGCTCCCATACCACCAGTATTTAATCCTTGATCGCCATCATTGACTGCTTTGTGATCCTGCGAAGTAGCTAAGGGCAAAATATGTTCGCCATCTACCATGCAAATAAAACTGGTTTCCTCGCCTCGCAAAAATTCTTCAATCACAATCCGTTGCCCGGCTTTACCAAAAGCTTGTTCTGCCAACATTTGTCGCACTGCTGCCATCGCTTCGGATTCAGTTTGCGCGATAATTACTCCCTTGCCCGCGGCTAAACCATCGGCTTTGATCACCATTGGCTTGTTGGAATTCAGCAAATAGGCTAATTTTAGATAAGCTAGTGCGGGTTCTAATTCGGTAAAAGACCCATAGGCGGCGGTTGGGATTTGGTGACGGGCTAGAAAATCTTTGGTAAATATTTTAGAACCTTCCAGTTGTGCCGCGGCGCGTGAGGCTCCGAAACATCGCAGTCCAACTCGCTGAAATTCATCGACAATTCCCGCGACCAAGGGGGCTTCAGGTCCGACAATGGTGAGGTCAATTTTCGTTGTCTTGGCGAAATTCAGCAAGCCTACAATGTCGTCAGCTGCAATGGCGATGTTTTGCACTGAAATTTCTTGGGCGGTTCCCGCATTGCCGGGGGCGACATAGACTTGAGAAACTCGGCTGGATTGTGCGACTTTCCATGCCAATGCGTGTTCACGACCGCCGCCACCAACGATGAGGATTTTCATGAGATTTTTTTCCTGCGAGATGAGATTTTTCATTTTAGCAAATCGTGAAGAAGTTGGCTTGTTTACGGAGATGTTCCAGCAATTCTGCTTAAACCCCTTGCACAACTAAAGTCAACATATTGATCTAAAACAATAAAAATCTCTCGGTATCGGGCTTTTACGAGAAGTTTATTAAGAGCGTTTCTGGGAGAAGGGATTATCCATTGATAGTTTTCCGGCTATATTAATCAATTCTGATTCTAAGCCTTCTAATTCAAGCAGGGAATTTTGTGATTTTTGTGAATCCAACATTTCTCGAAAAATTTAGGTTGGAAATGCCACACACCTTTCTGCAAACCAATGAATTGCTTGAGGATAAATTTGATGCTCCTGTTCAAGAACCCGCGCCGCCAAAGAATTTTCATCATCCGTTGGCAATACAGGCACCCGAGCTTGCAAAATCGTGGGGCCCGCGTCCAATTCGGCTGTCACAAAATGTACCGTTGCCCCATGTTCAGTTTCCCCGGCTGCCAACACCCGCGCATGAGTATGTAAGCCCTTGTATTTAGGTAATAATGAGGGATGAATATTGATCAACCGTCCCTCATAATGCGTCACAAATTCTGGGGTGAGAATACGCATGAATCCAGCTAATACCAATAAATCTGGTGAATATTGATCGATGCTGGCAATCAGGGCGCGATCAAAAGTTTCCCGTGTCATAAATTCTTTATGATCAACTACTTTTGTGGCAATGCCTTGTTGTTGCGCAAAAATCAATCCGGCAGCATCGGCGCGATTACTGATGACCGCACGAATTTCTACCAACGGATCGCGTGCTTCAACAATGGCTTGCATATTACTCCCACGCCCGGAAATCAAAATGACCACTGAAAGTTTTTTCATGAGATAAATCAATAGATTAAATGACCATCGTGATTGAAATTTGTGAGTTGTCACTGGGTAGGCATTACGCATTGCTAAAAATAGTGATTGCTAAAACAACAAGTTATGATAACTACTTCCAGATAAATTATCGTATTGTTTTCAAAACACATTCTATTTATCAATGCGTCATTTCTACCGGGATCAATTGGCAAGATTAAAACTTGGATGAAATCGTCACGCACAGAAATCAGTTATATCAATAAGTTGAATTCCAAAAAATTATTCTCCCGTCAGCCGACCGCTTTTTAGTGTTTTGCATGTTTTTTGAGCCATGCCCGGGCAAGTTGTTCTGCTTCAAGTATCTGTTCTGGGGAAAGTTTTTCTCGCATCGCAGCTTGCAATCTCACGGCTTCAATATCTCCACGATGTGCAGCGATATCATACCATTGACATGCCACCACCCAATCCTGCGCGACACCTTCACCTTTTTCGTACATAATTCCCAAACCGATTTGACCGCGAACATAGCCCTGTCGTGCAGCTTTTTCATACCAAACAAAGGCTTGATTAGCATCTTTTTCCTGCCCTTTGCCCGTATAATACATGCCCGCCAAATCCACTTGTGCTGGTGCATGTCCCTGTTCCGCGGCTTTTTGTAACCATTCAAAGGCTTTAGCTTCGTCCTGCGTTACCCCCTGACCATTGTAATGCAACCATGCCAGTTGATATTGTGCGTAAACTTCTCCTTGTGCCGCGGCTTTTTCATACCATTGTGCAGCTTGCGGATAATTTTGCTCCACTCCTTCGCCGTGGGCATATAACCAACCTAATTGATATTGCGCAGATTTATCTCCCTGAATCGCGGCTTTGGCATACCAATGGGCGGCTTGAACCAAATCTTTACTTACGCCCTTACCTTCTTGATACAATTTAGCCAAATTGGCTTGTGCCGCAGCAAATCCTTGTTCACCTGCTTTTTTAAACCAAAGTATCGCTTTATCATACTCTTGTTTCAAAACCGCAATTTCGCCCAACGCATTTTGTGCATCGACCACCCCCTGATTGGCAGCTTGTTGATACCAATGTTGAGCTTGAATGGGGTCTTTACCATAACTATTGTCCTTACCGCTGTCTAAAATCGCGCCCAATTTGTACTGCGCCATCGCATGTTCTTGTTCTGCCGCTTGTTTATACCATTGACGCGCTTGAGTAAAATCGCCCTGATTGTAAAAACTATTGGCTTTGGCAAACGCATCTTCTGCCTGTCCTGCCAGCGCGTAGCCCACACTTAATGCCCAACCCATAGATAATATTATCAAAAAGTTTTTCATATCTTCATCCCCACAATTGACAGTGCATCGCACCGGTTGATAACTCCAATAATCTGCGCTGTTTTAAACTTACATTTAAATTTTAAACACTTGGTGAATCGAGTCAAAATTTTCAGCCGATTGATTTTATTAATAGGCAGCAAAAAACAAACCAGCGTATTGAAATCAATCAATTAGTATCACTTCTTCACCAAAATATGCTAACATTTTGATTTTAAATTAAAGTTTGTTATTGTCAAAATCTATACATTTTTTTCTGAAAACAGTGGGTTAAATGCGTTCTTATCTAAAACTGAGTTTGCTCGATGTTTTTTTCCCAAATTTTAAAACCATCGGAACGATTGAAAATAAATGCTACCAATCAAATTTTAAATAAACTGTTAGCATTCAGCCGCTTGCAATCGCTGTTGTAACCAATGCCCGATGTCTGCGATTTCGCTCGCAATCACGTTATGTTGCATCAGATAACTATGCCATTCAACAAGATAGCCCAATTGTTGCAAATAAGCACAACTCTTTTCGCCGTGTTGCACGGGAATTACTGGATCATGCGCCCCATGCCCCATAAAAATTGTTGTATGTCGATTGGCTTCATGCGCCTCTGCGACAACCGTATCTGCCAGAGGTAAATAAGTCGAAAGAGCCAAAATCCCTGCCAAAGGTTGAGAATAGCGCAAACCGGTGTGCAGGGCAATCGCTCCCCCTTGAGAAAATCCAGCAAGTATAATGCGATCACTGGCAATACCTTGTTTCATTTGCTGAGATAGATATTCGTCGATCAATTGTTGAGAATGCCGCGTGCCCGCAACATCTTGTTTTATCGTCAAATCCATTGCAACCACGTCATACCACCCGCGCATCATCATTCCTCCATTGATAGTGATGGCACGACGCGGCGCGTGAGGAAAAATAAAACGCGTATTTTCAGTCACTGCTCGCGGCAATTCGGGCACAATCGCTTCAAAATCATGTCCATCCGCGCCCAGTCCATGCAACCAAATCACGCATCCAGTTGCAGTTTTTGGCGGGTTAATGATAACTTCATTCATAAGGTCAATTCCACAGGTGTCGCCGCGTGTTCACTGCATACTTTTGAAAGTAGCATGGATAATTCTTCACCATTTGCTGTAAGCCATTGTTGACGGTCGGGAGCGAATTTGAAGTGAAATCCACCAGCTTTCGCAGCAACCCAGATTTCTTGCAACGAGGGTTGTTTGTTGATGATGATTTTAGAGCGATTCGGAAAGATTAATGTCAAAATGTTGCCATTGAGTTCAGATTCGATGTCAACGTCTAATTTTTCGACCATTTCGTCAATGGTGTTTAAAATGGCATCTGTCAATTGTTCATATTCTGCGGATGTCATGAATTTTAGTGTCCAACAATTTTTGTATGAGTGAGCGTAAATTTAATTTGGCAAAATCAAAGAGTTATCGTCAAAAATCTTAACGCAATCCCAAAACATCTTGCATGTCAAATAAACCCGTTTCTTGTTGCACAATCCAATGAGCCGCCCGCATTGCACCATTAGCAAAGGTTAAACGGCTTGATGCTTTATGAGTGATTTCCACTCGTTCCCCCATGTCGGCAAACATTACCGTATGTTCTCCCACGATATCACCGGCGCGAATTGTTTCAAAACCAATCGTTTTGCGATCCCGTTCCCCAGTTTTGCCTTCTCTCCCATATACAGCACAAGTGTTTAAATCTCGTCCCAACGCTGCGGCAACCACTTCACCCATCCGTAATGCTGTGCCCGAAGGTGCGTCAATTTTATGCCGATGATGCGCTTCAATCACTTCGATATCAACGTCATCGCCCAATACTTTTGCAGCAATTTCAAGCAGTTTGAAACATAAATTCACTCCGATACTCATATTCGGTGCAAATACAATGGCAATATCTTGAGCCGCCTGGGTAATTTGCGCCCGTTGCTCAGGAGTGAACCCGGTGGTGCCAATCACCATTCTTTTTTTATGGGCGCGACAAATTTCGAGATGTGCCAATGTCGATTCGGGCACGGTAAAATCAATCAGGACATCAAACGTTTGCGTTAATAAAGCCAGATCGCTGTTGATGGTGATGCCTAAATTTTCAATACCTGCCAATTCTCCCGCATCATAGCCCACAAAACTATTGGAATGATGTTCCAACGCAACCGCCAGCCGCGTATGAGACATGCTGTGACAGGCTTGTACCAGATTTCGCCCCATTCGTCCCGCCGCGCCCGCAATGGCTATATTGATCATCTGCTTTCCTTTCAATTTAAAATAGGTTAAATCTTTCGTTGTAACTGATGACTAATCTTCGATTGTTTCAGTCAGAAAAGTTCCTGAGTTAAAAATTCTAAAATATTTGCAAAAGGTTACTCAACAGATTGAGTTGAAATTATACTGTCAAACCATGTCATTGAGGTTATCTGCAACTTCTTTTTGTCTCACGTAGTAACGCTGTCAGATTCCCCATCAGATGAACTGGTTCCTGTCAATTTTGTGACGCTTGTTTTCAAGGCAATTTTTAAACCATCCTTCTGAGGAATTTCAATGGATTGTATTGTAAATTGTATCTTCTAATGGTATCTTACTACTCTGTTTTAATTAATTTTTAGTCGATTTAATGCCTAAATTTATTTTAATATGTATGGTATATTTTTTGCTTGATTGTCAGAAAAATGACTTTTTATGTCACTCCCGCAACGAGGAATCGACACCATGCAATTTATCCGCTTACTAACCATTCTATTGATTATTTTCGTTTTTATCTCTCCTGTCCTTGCAACCGACCCAGCACAAACGCCAATCCGTGTAGGAATTGCCACCGTGCCCTCCTCTCCTTATAGCATCATTATTGAGAAAATGGG
>DYNO01000007.1:27736-33493 GCA_020721025.1 Thiomargarita sp.
TAGGAATTGCCACCGTGCCCTCCTCTCCTTATAGCATCATTATTGAGAAAATGGGCACGGGCGATGGTACGATTAAGCAAGACGTTGATACTGCAACTAAAGATTATAATCCTCTCCTCATTCTAACTGCGATTCCAAATACTAAATCAAGGTTTCTCCGTTGGGAAGGCAATATTCATTCTTCGGAATGCTACAGTTCCAGCACAGTGATTCGCGTCACCTTGAATGCCATTAAAACCTGCACCGCGATTTTTGAATTGATTCCTAACCTGTTTGCTATCACTGGTAAAGTTCAAGATAATCAATCAATTGGCATTGCAAATGTCGCGATTACCACGCAAACGGGCAGGACAACGACCACAGATATCGCTGGGAATTTTGTTCTCACTGACTTGATCAGCGGCGACTATTTATTAACCGCGAGCAAGTATAGTTTTAGCTTCACGCCCACGACGACCGTTGTTACGATCAATAATTCACCTGCCACTGCATCGACAATATGGGCGACGGAAATTTTTATTGATGATTTGCCCCGCTTTACCAGTCAAGTGGTGACTAAGGCGATTCTTGGGGAAACTTATCGTTATGACATGGTGGCACGTGACCCGGATGCGTCAGAAACTTTAACAATTTCAGCACTTGAGAAACCCTCATGGTTGAATCTGACGACGACGGGCAACGGCACTGCGATTTTAACAGGAAATCCACCCAACACGCCAACACATTATTTTGTCAATTTGCAAGTTACCAATAGTAAAGGGAAAAAAACAACGCAAAGTTACGCCCTGCTCGCCACCCCCCGAAGCAATACACCACCGCTTTTCACCAGCACGCCAATAACGCAAGTGATTGAAAATCATCCGTATCATTATAATCTCACTGTGATAGATAAAGAATCTCTGCCCTTGACATTGAGTGCGATTGCTCTACCTAACTGGTTGAATTTTAACGAAAATATGGATGGAACAGCAACCTTGACCGGTACGCCACAACATTCGGATATCGGCATTCATCTGGTCAGTGTACAAGCTCAAGACGCAGCGGGGGAATATGCCATCCACACGTTTAATATTGCAGTGGCGGCACAAACTTATTCGTTGATAATCAATAAAATAGGTAATGGCACCGTGACCAGTACGCCCGAAGGAATTGCTTGCGGTACCAAGTGTCAATTGGATTATCCCAGTGGTAGCCTATTGAATTTGACTGCGCTGCCGGACACCGGTTTTATTTTCAGTGGCCTGAGTGGGGATTGCAATCAAACGCCATTGATTATGAATAAGTCATTGAATTGTATCGTTACCTTCACCAAAATTGACAGCACGCCGAACAATCCAATGCCTGATAATCCGATTCCGAGTCATCCAACGGATAATGCAACATGTGAAAATCTCAAGCTCGTCAATATTTCGTGCAACATGCAGGGCAAAAATCTTGCTGATGTGACGATTCAGAGCAGTGGCATGATATCGAACGGAATTTTCAGCGGAACGGTTGATAATCAGGGCTAGGTGGCGAATTCGACGCTGTTGCACACAGCAAAATTGAATGGCGGCGTGGTGACGGGTTACATAACAAATTTAGGGGTAATGAGTCACTTTGAATTTCGTGGCGAGGAATTACACGGCGGTACGTTGAGCGGGTTGATTCAAGTGACGCGGGAGGGGGTATTGCGAGACACGATGTTGGCGGCAAACACCTATATCACTGGTGGAAAATTGACGGGCGAAATTGTCGGAGACGCGGACGCACCGGCAACGGTGGAAAATGTGGTTGTGACGACCGGCAGTCATTTAATCAATGTGATTTTAGGAAAAAATGTGACGTTGGAAGCCAATGTAACTGTAGAAAAATCAACGAGTTTACCCCAGTTGACCGATAATTTTGGGGTAGAATGGGCAATTGCGATTGATAACCAAGGGTTACGCAGTCGTCCACCGGCAAGATTTTCTGGGGGCATTGCAACGATTGACAATAATTATTTTAAAATCAACACAGTTTTGCTCAATCAAGCGTTTCAAGTGCGTGCCAGTATTGAGGTTGCCGCAGAAGATGTTGGGAAAGTCGCGGATATTTTATTGGTAATGGGATTTGAACCGCCTGATATTTATGGTATTTTTGATGGAGGCGTGGATACCATCTATACCACGTTGGATAATCAGAATCGTGGTTTACCCATTGATTTGTATGCCTCTGCAACCGTATGGATGACACAATTTACCGAACCGTTTCAATCCAATGTGTTACTGCAACCACGCTTGTTTTTTACTCTGTGGCAGGGACATTTATCTCGAACTGGGCAATATTATATTTTTCTGGGTTATCGCCTCGCCAATGGCACGATTGTTTACACTCCGAGCCCATTGATCGTACAGGTTAATTAGTTGTTATCTAAACATTTTTTCGCAAAATGTCTATTGTCGCGATAAATCTGAATTTGACAATGGTGTTTTGACAATCCATGCTATCTGCAAGGGGGGAGAATTGCAAGCAAATCGTTGACAAGTTCGGCAAGCAGTCGCTTACTTTCGTCAAAAATCATAGACTTACAAGCATTTGTGGTTGCGATGGCTCCGATAGAGTCAAAACCGCCACAATTCCAGTCGGGTGTGCGATGACGATTTCTGAAACATGTCCAAACAAGACGAGTGATCGTCAGGTGTTAAACCCTTTTTATTTACAGCCATCCTTTCGCTGTCTGCAATAAGTTCATGATTTAGCAGATATATTTTTTATTCAGATTCTATGAATGTATTACGCTAACGGGAAACAACTCAAATCTTGTTACGTTTCTGTTAAAATAGATACATTATTTTCTCCCAATTCATTAACCTATTGATTTTAAAAGCTCATGAAAGGAATTATTCTTGCGGGTGGTTCTGGTACGCGCCTCCATCCAGTCACCCAAGTCGTTTCTAAACAATTGCTGCCTGTTTACGATAAACCGATGATTTATTACCCGTTGACTACTCTGATGTTAGCGGGAATTCGGGATATCCTCATCATTTCTACGCCGCAAGACACACCACGATTCAAAGAGTTACTCGGTAATGGCGAAAATTGGGGAATTCAACTTGACTATGCCGTGCAACCTTCGCCTGACGGATTGGCGCAAGCTTTTTTGATTGGGGAATCTTTTATTGGGGATGATACTTGTTGTTTGGTGTTGGGCGACAATATTTTTTATGGACATGATTTTCAAAAGATGGTACAACACGCGGCACAACAGGCTGAAGGTGCAACCGTTTTTGCTTACGCGGTGACTGATCCGGAACGTTACGGCGTGGTTGAATTTGACAAACAAGGCAAGGCGATCAGTTTGGCTGAAAAACCTTCACAACCCAAATCTCGTTACGCAGTCACTGGATTGTATTTTTATGATAATCAAGTGATTGACATTGCTAAACAAATTAAACCTTCCGCTCGTGGCGAATTAGAAATCACCGATGTCAATAGAATCTATTTAGAACAAGGTAAGTTGACCGTCGAAAAAATGGGGCGAGGTTTTGCGTGGTTAGACACAGGAACGCATGAAGCCTTGTTAGAAGCTGCATTATTTGTAGAAACCATCGAAAAACGACAAGGATTAAAAATTGCGTGTCCCGAAGAAATTGCATGGCGCAAAGGTTACATTTCAACCCAACAATTTGAATCCTGTGCAAAACTTTTGGGCAAAAGCAGCTATGGCTCTTATCTTCTCAACCTATTGAAGTATGAAATCGCATGAAAATTACTGAAACCAAACTTCCCGGTGTGTTACTGATTGAGCCTAAAGTTTTTGGCGATGAACGTGGCTTTTTTTTAGAAAGTTTTCACGCCCAACGTTACGCGGATATCGGCATCGTGGGCAATTTTGTTCAAGATAATCATTCACGTTCATCTAAAGGCGTGTTGCGTGGGCTGCATTTTCAAAAACGGCATCCACAGGGGAAATTAGTTTATCTCACTCGCGGTACCGTATTTGATGTTGCCGTCGATATTCGCAAAGATTCTCCAACATTTGGGCAATGGGTGGGAGTCACATTGACCGCGAAAAGTCATCAACAATTTTACATTCCGCCCGGTTTTGCACATGGTTTTTGCGTGCTCTCAGAAATTGCCGATTTTCACTACAAATGTACTGATTACTATCATCCTGAAGATGAAGGAAGTTTGCGTTGGAATGATCCTGATGTGGGAATCGCGTGGGAAGTGGCAGAACCGATTTTATCACCAAAAGATGCAAATGCTGGATTTCTCAAAGATTTATAACTATGACGTGAATCACCATAGCAACAGCGTGATAAACTGCACAGTTTGAAACCTTAATGGTTCAGATTATTTCTAAACAAAATACGGGAAATTGTCGTTTTTTTACAAAACTGTTGCATTTTTTTCACAAACGGGCTATTATCTTGAAAGTATGACTAAACATTGTCTGTTGCGGAGAATCTATCAAAATGATGAATAAGAAAATCTTGGCGTTACTGAGTGCCACTGCCCTGTTAATCCCCAGTATCCATGCTTATGCAGAAATCACTGTTTCTGGTACAATTCAAGCAGAAACCGCGAGTTTGAAGCAAGGTAAGGCGGATCGGCAACGTATCACTAAGGATATCGATGGAGCGGTGCTTCCTAATGAAGGTGCGAACGGTTTAACTTTTGATATCAACGAAAAACTGGCGAATGGACTCACCGCGTATGCTCGTTATGGTGCGGCATTTAGCACTTCTGGAAACACCGGATTAAATGCTGGAGGCGAAGCATGGGTGGGTTTAAAAGGGGATGTGGCGCACTTTAAATTCGGTAAATTTGAAGGTATCTACAAAGTCGTTTCATCTGACATTGACCCATTTACCTTCACCTCATTGGGGGCGAGTGGTACGGCGGGCGGGATGAGCGGACAAGCCTATAATCGTCAAGCAGTTGATGAAAATGGTAATTTGTTGGAAGAAACAGTTTCTGACACAACCGATCATCGTGGTTTGTCTAACAATGACTTTATTAGCAATGCGTTGGAATTTGGCGCGGAATTTGGCAAGTTTTCGCTCACATTTCAAGGTAACTTTGATGAAACCGATGTCATGGAAGGCTCAGGTTTATTGGGTTTAAGATACGTCGATGACAACTTCACCGTTTTTGCTGCGGGTTCGTATGTAGATTTCGACGCTACCAAATTGGGCACCGACGCGAAAAATAGCAAGCGCAATTGGAAAGTGGGCGGCAGTTACAAATTGTCGAACTTGACCTTGGGCATCCAGTACGAAAGTGCAGAATTAGGGGTATTTGACAACAGCGATAAAGGTGGAAAATACGGCTTGGTGTCCGCAGACTATCGGGTTGGTAACGTGGGCATTGGTGGTTGGTTGGGCGGATATTTTGCCGATGCTGAAAACGAAGATGCAAAAGCAGGTGCGTTGGGAATCAAATACTACTTCAGCAATCGCACGATGGTTTACAGTGGCTATCGTCTAACTAATGCTAAAAATGACTATCGTGATGAAAAAGTCTTTGCCCTTGGTGTACGTCATTCATTCTAACTGACTGTAGGAGCTAAAATAAAATACCTATCTGAATCAGAATTCACCAAACTACCTAAAATTTACAGAATGCTATCCCACAATTCTGCAAATTCCCAAATTCTGATTCAGACGACTACTGCCAACAACGATTAACCGACATTATCTACCAAACAAATACCAAACCTGATCGCTGTTACCTTTCACCTTCCGAGCCAACAAAAGCAAAAGAGTTTAAGGAGGACTCATCAGGTCGTAA
>DYNO01000129.1 GCA_020721025.1 Thiomargarita sp.
AGCAGTTGCGAAAATAGTTTGATACGACGGGAATATCACTGATAATCATTCTCATCTTCTTTGTTAGTGATTGTCAATGGTTTAGAAGCTGTCGTAAGTTCATTGACGTGAACATAAAATTTGGTGGGCAATGCTAAATTTAATCACCCACCTGACATGGCTGCTGAATTTAAGTCGCGAGATAAAAAAACGATCAATGATGCACTGATTCGGTTGCCGGTTGCGTTCCTGTATTTTTCTCTAAGTAATTGACCAAGGCTAAAAAATTATCGCGCGGCTCATTCCGTCCCTTCATCGAAGAAAATGCCAATTCCACCCGATCTTGCTCATTGATGAAATGTTGATGTCCCCAATAAAACAATCGCTTGTCGAAATGAATGACACATTGGTCAGGATCGATAAATTGAAATTTCGCATCACGCGCCGCAAGTTTCGCAAAGATCGCCTGATATTTTTCTTTCAGCGCGCCCACCATCTGGGTTCTATCCGCATGATGATTGTTGATTAATACCATTAACGACGCATCAGGATTCACACTGCGAATTTTCTCAACGGTTGTGGTAATCACATGACCATTTTTGTTAATGCCGAGCGGGCTCAACGTCGTGGGAATCAAGCAGTAATCAAACTTTTTGATCATTCTGGGCGGGTTGCTGTCAAAATCAGGCGAACAATCGACAATAGTAATTTCTGCATCGGAATGGGCTTCGACAAACTCTGGTTCAGAAAACACGTTAATCGTGGCGCGTCCATCTTTGAGAAAGATACCTTGTGATAATAGAATTTTGAGATTTTGCTGTGGGTCAATATCAATTAAATCAACATTATAACCGCTGAGTGCGAACGCTCCTGCCAAATGCGCGCTGACCGTTGTTTTACCCACGCCACCCTTGGAAGTAAATACACCAATGTAGATTTTTTTGCCTCGACCGGGGTGTCGCGTATCGACTGCAATATTCGGTGGTTCATCAAACTGTAGGCTACGATGGGGCGGCGGCGGAAGTTCTTCAGGAGTGGCGAGATAAAACGGTTTGAAATGAAAGGATAGGAACGACTTTTTTTGAGATTTCTTCGCTAATTCAATCGCTTCACTGCTAAACGCTTCTGCAATTGTGGCTTTGTTGGCAGCAACGATATAACCTTGTTTAAATCCTGATTTGTTGTGGTCTAAAAAATCTTTGAACTGTTCAATTCGAGCAATGCCTACTACCGGCTGCCAATGATACACTTTGACTGCCGTTTTGACTTTATCCTTCACTGCTGCGAACGTGTAAGCACTGTTTTCGGCTTCCAACGTCACCGTCCAGCCCGCCTGCTCCAAACTTTTGGCAACCGCCAATTCATAATCTTGTAAATTTTGGGACATGTTTTCACCACTGTGACAGATTTCATGAAATAGGGGCAGTTATGAACAAGGAGTCTAGGGACACTCCTCATTCACAATTTATTTCAATTATTTGTGTGACGGACCGGCAGCTAAAATATCGGCAGTCACGCGAGCAGCATATTGTTTGAAATTATCAGCAAACATTTCTGCAAGTCGCTTGGCTTGTGCGTCATAATCGGCAGCATCTGACCAAGTGTTACGTGTATTCAAAATTTCAACCGGCACGCCGGGGCAAGATTTTGGAATTTGTAACCCGAAGAAAGGTTCTGTTTCAAATTCCACATCGTCCAATTTACCCGACAATGCGGCATTGACCATCGCACGAGTATAAGCAATTTTAATCCGACTGCCCACCCCATACGGGCCCCCACTCCAACCGGTATTGACCAACCAGCAACTCACATTGTGCTGATCAATTTTTTTACCCAACAATTCCGCATACTTATCTGGAAACAACGGCATGAAGGGCGCGCCGTAACAAGTGCTGAAATTCGGCGAAGGTTCGGTCACGCCGCGTTCAGTACCTGCCACTTTCGCGGTATAACCTGATAGAAAATGGTACATCGCTTGAGATTTGGTTAATTTGGCAATCGGAGGCAACACGCCAAATGCGTCAGTGGATAAGAAAATAATGTTTTTGGGATGTCCCCCCATGCCTTGCCGAGTGGCATTTGGAATGTGGGGAATGGGATACGAACCACGAGTATTTTCCGTGCGCGAACCATCCATCAAATCAATTCGACGACTCCGAGCATTGATGGGCACATTTTCTAAAATTGTTCCAAAACGACGAGTGGTTTCATAAATTTCAGGTTCAGCTTCAGGCGAAAGATTGATTAACTTGGCATAACAACCACCTTCGTAGTTAAACACGCCGTTTTCGTCCCAACCATGCTCATCATCACCGATTAAAATACGGGTGCTATCAGCAGACAATGTGGTTTTACCCGTGCCGCTCAAGCCAAAAAATACTGCACTGTCACCTTCGGACCCAATGTTCGCCGAGCAGTGCATACTCATGATTTCTTTCAACGGCATCAGATAATTCATCACGCTGAAAATAGATTTTTTGGTTTCGCCTGCGTAAGCGGTACCACCGACCAACACCAATTTTTTCGCAAAATTCAAAATGATAAACGTTTCAGAATTGGTGCCATCCCGTTCTGGCGAGGCATGAAATGAAGGCACGCTAATCACAGTAAAATCAGGCAGCAAATTTCTTTGCTCTTCGGGGGTGGCTTGAATAAACATGTTGCGCGCAAACAAACTGTGCCACGCATATTCTGTGACAATGCGGATTGGCAAACGATGGGCTTTATTCGCACCAACAAAACAGTCTTGTACGAAAACATCCTTGGTTTCCAAATACATCGACATCCGTTTGTGCAGCGCGTCGAATTTTTCGGGAGAAAACGGTTTGTTGGTCTTGCCCCAATTGATATTCTTTTCTGAAGTGGATTCCTGCACAATAAAGCGGTCATTGGGGGAACGTCCCGTGTGATCGCCGGTGCGCACCACTATCGCGCCCAAGTGTGCCAAAATTCCTTCACTGCGCTTAGTAATTTGTTCGTACAATTGTGGCGTGGTTAAATTCCAATAAACATCACTCAGATTATGTAACCCGTGGTTTTCTAAACCATATTGGCTGTGACTCTCGCAGTGCGTATCGCGCATAGAATTAGATACTCCTTAGTCAGTTTTGTTTGTGGATTTTTTTGAAATTTATCAATGATGATGGTGTGGCGGTCGAATGGAATCCAGCGACTCACAGGTATCAAATTTATTTGCGAGTATATCAAATTTTTTCTCGTCTTTGTTGGATTTATGGTGAATTAACACAATTGTTACCATCAAGTCATTTTGCGTCTGGGCTGCATTCCAACGCGGGGCATCAAAGCTATTGACTTAAGGAATTGTGACTCAAAATGACAATATGTTAAATTTTTATTAGATAAAACAAACGGTTCCTCGTTCCGATGCGCCGCGTGGGAATGCCGTCCAGACGCGCCAGCGTCACGAATTACGATTTTTAACTGATTGCTTTTTATCATCTTGATGAAAAATTGTTGCTCCGTTGAAATGAAGGGATGAATACAAATTGTTGAATTCATCAAATTTGAACCGGTGACGCGGAGCGTCTGGGCTGCATTCCAACGCGGCGCATCGGAACGAGAAACTGTTTGTTTTATTTGAAATAATTTCTCATGATGACCGTGTTTGGTGAAATTTCGTTGTTTGAATTTAAGTTCTTGAATAACATCCGTTTTTGCCTATTTTTCCTTAAGTCAATGGCTTTGGTTGGTATCATGCAAGAATGGGATGAAATTTCAGAATTCCTCACACGATACGGATGTCAAGAATTCTGAAGTTAATTACAATCAAATCAATCGTTAATCATCATCGTCATCATCCGCATCACGGCGCGGAACTTGATTGGGATCAGCGGTGATCACACGATAAACCTCAATACGGTCACTTTCCTTCACCTCGGTATCCAATTTGACAACTTTGCCGTAGATGCCAACTTTCTGTTTTTCTAGATTAATATCAGGAAAACGTTTCAGCAATCCTGATAATTCAATCGCTTGCTTAACTGTGCTTCCGTCTGGCACTTCAATGCGCATCCACACTTGATCGTTGGCATCACCGTAGCTAACACCTATGTGCATCGGCTTTCATTCTCCAGATGATGAATTTTAAAGGGGAAAAATAAAAATGTGTCTTGCAAACTTTAACGCATTTATTTTCATCGTGTCAAGTCGTTTGTGAACCATCGCAGGATGTGATTATTTGGAGTCACGCGATTCCAATCTCATGTTCAATTCATCCGTTTTATTTGAACGGAGTTATTCCAAAACTGTTTTCATAACTCATTGATAAATAATAATTTTTGTCAATGCGTAATTTCTAAATTCTCAGGGTGGGCTACGAGATTCAGTCAAAAATTCATGAATGCTTGCGGCAACGTGATGTCCTGCGGCAATGGCGTGAACTACATCGGGCCCTTGCACAAAATCGCCGGCTGCCCATAACCACGGTTGCGAAGTGCGCCCTCTTGTGTCAATTTTGGGTCGTCCCCGGTTATCCCATTCTAAGCGTTCAGTTAATTCCTGTCCCAAAAAATCCAATTGTGCAGTTTGTCCAATGGCTTCAACGATCATGTTTGCTTCGTGAAAAATAACTTGATTATCATCATATTTCGGATGAAAACGTCCTTGCTGATCGAAAATGGAGAGGCAATGCACAGTTTCTAAACCTTGCAATATTCCCGCTGCATCAATTATGCAACGTCGTGGACCGCGACTGGTCAAAATTGTCGCACCTTCTTCTTGAGCTTCAATCACTTCCGAACGGTCTGCCAGCATGTTGTCGTGATCTTCTAAGGCGGTCACCATCACCTGCACTTGATTGCTCTTGTTTTTCTGTAATCGCGCCAAACTACGAGCAATATCAAATGCGACATTTCCCCCGCCGATGACGACAATTTTTTCTGGGATCGGAAAGGGGGCGTTCTCTGTAATTTTGCGTAATAACGTTACTGCGGGATAAACTTCAGCGTGGTCAATGCCGGGAATACGGGTTGAACGTCCCTGATGCAAGCCAATAGCGATGAGTGTTGCATCATAATTTTGTTCTAATTCCGTCATGGAAAGTGTGTCGCCAATCCGCACGTTATAGCGAATTTCTACGCCCATCGCCTGAATCACCGCAATGTCTTCATCTAACTTGTTGTAAGGCAAACGATATTCGGGAATCCCATAACGCATCATGCCGCCGGGTTGGGCAGAGGCTTCAAACAGTGTGACCGAGTGTCCATAACGAGCCAAGTCGTAAGCAACCGTCAATCCCGCGGGCCCCGCCCCCACAATGGCAACCTTACGTCCACTGGGTTCAGTATTCCGACCTTCTTGAGCAATTTTTTTGATCTGTTCGTGCGACAATTTATCCATCGCATAACGTTTTAACCAACGAATGCTGATCGGTTCGCCGCGAATACCGATGGAACATGCCGCTTCACAACGATGTGTGCAAACTCGCCCACAAACATTGGCAAGCGGATTGGTGCGATAAATTTGGCGAACGGCTTCTTCCATGTCTCCTGCCCAGATGGCACGAATATACTCAGGTGCGTGCATTTGCGTGGGACAGGCTTCGTGACACATGCCGCATTGAATGCAACGAGAGGCTTCTAATAGCGCGGTGTGGTCGTCAAAACCTTGCACAATTTCAACAAAGGAATCAATACGTTGCTCGGATGCTAATTCTGACATGGGCTGACGCTTTAAATCCAGCAAATCGGCATCGTCAGATTTTTTCCAACCCTTTTCAAAAGCAACTCCGTGTATTCCCTTCATATCTGGCAAGATGAGAAAAGAGTTTAAATCCAAACTGATATGCACATATTCTCGCGACAGTGCCAAAGAACCGCTGGGGCAAATATCCACGCATAACGCACACCAGCAGCAACGTCCGTAATCAATGGTGGGACGGTGGGGTTTGATGCCGCGCAAGGGATCATGGGGAAGGGAAGGAATTTCAAGCATACGAATTGCGTGATTGTCACAGATACTGGCGCATGTCCCGCAACCAATACAGATATCCCAATCATTTAGGTGAAAGCCACGATAATTCGCTGCCGCAGGACGCGGAGTTATCGGTAAAGTGACCGGTTCACGTCCCAAAAAACTGAGGGCTTTGAGTGGCGAGAGGAAACTTTTCATGATGACTGTCCGGTGGTGGGTCGGTAAATTGTGTCACGGTTCAAGAGATTCCGTTGGGATTGAGCTGTTGAACTGTGGAATTATGATCAAAAATTCAACCTATCTAGTTTTGAATATTACCACAAGATGCGTTATTCATGTTTGGGTTAATGCAGTAATTCTCAGTATGAAAATAATATCGAAAATATTCAATAGGGTAGCTACAGCAATGCAAAAATAGCTTGTTTTTGCGGTCAATCATGGTTCGGGCAGTTTTTTACAATCGTCTCTAAAATTAAATAGTTGAAATCAAGAGAAAATTTAAAAACTGTCCGAACGGTTGAGAAGTGGCACCATTCAAATTTTTTCTTTATCATCAATCAATTCAATAATACGCTTCGTTAAATCAACCACCTGTTGAACAACGGAATTGGCAGCAGAATTATCTTGAACTGCGTACAATGACAATGGTTTTCTCCGAAATGACGCGTGACCAAAATAAACTGAATCCCTGACCGGTGGTAACATGCGGAAATCTGAAATATTTTTCTTCATAAATTTGGCAACAGTGGTATGCAACGTCGTATTCGCGCTGACCATCATCGGCACAATTCCTAATACATTTGCCTGTTTACCATCGGTATCAAGATTCACTTCCTTGATGTTTTGCAACACATTTTTCACCCCAAACGCCGATAAATATTCCAATTGCGTCGGAATCAACACATATTTTGCCGCATACCAACCACTCCATGTGACGTGATTAAAACAGGGTGCGGTGTCAATCAACACATAATCGTAATCACCAAACAGTTTTTTTAAACCATGACTCAAAAAGCGCGGTGCAGACGGATTATCGGGCATTTTTCTATAATTTGTTTTGTAACTACTTGGGAGAACATCAATTTTTCCCGTCGAATTTTTATCTTGAGTTAGATCAAACGCGCCAGTTGCCGGATAAATACATCGCCGATACACTGATAAATCCACGTCTTTATAACCAACGCTCATAAAATCCATGACTTCTTTGCGTTGTTCAAACGATTCAATCAGTTGCATATACATGGACTCATCTGCTTGCTCAAACTCTTCCGCTTTATTCACACCGAGTGTCAAACTCGCGTTCGCTTGATCATCTAAATCAACAACTAACACTCGCTGCCCTTGTTTTGCCAATTCGTATGCTAAATTGACAGTTAACGTGGTTTTCCCAACTCCGCCTTTTGACGCGTTAATCGTGATGATTCTCATAGCAATTTTTTCAATCCTCTGGTTTTTTTGACGGGTTGGGCTATTTTAGGCTGAACTACTTTCTTTTTGATCAATCAACTTGACCACTTCATTTGTTAATTCAACCATTTGTTGTGCAGCGGAAGCCGCTTGATTGTGGGATAGTGCGTACAATGACAAAGGTAACCGTTCAAACGATGCTTGACCGAAATAAGTTGAACTTCTGATTTTAGGTAACAAGGGAATCGTTGGCAAAACTTCTCGAATATACTCAGCTACTCGTTTGTTTAAATTGGTATTTTCTGCCATCATCGGCACCACCCCCAACAAATTCCCCCGACGATTATCTGTATCCTGTTGCACGTCATGTAAATTTTGAATGACATTTTGAATACCAAAAGCAGAGAGATATTCCATTTGTGACGGGATCAGAATGTATTTTGCTGCGTAGTGCGCGCTCCATGCTATCTTATTGAAACTAGGTGCAGTATCAATCAACACATAATCATAATCACCCGCCAACTTTTTCAGCCCGTAATCTAAAAATTTATGCGCCACTGGATTATCGGGTAAAGAAGTCAACTTAGTTTTGTAACTACTGGGCAAAATATCAACTTTTCCAGTACTTTGTGGTTGAAATGCCCCGGTGACGGGATAAATACAGGCGCGATACTCCGCTAAATCCGCATCTCTCGAACCAATCTTAATAAAATCCAAGACTTCCTTGCGCTCTGCCAACGATTCCAGCAATTCGCGATAAGCCGCCATACTCGAAGCCTGAGCGAATTCTTCCGCTTTATTCACACCGAGCGTCAAACTTGCGTTCGCTTGATCATCTAAATCAATCACTAACACTCGATGCCCTTGTTTTGCCAATTCGTATGCCAAATTGACGGTTAAAGTCGTTTTTCCTACGCTACCTTTTGAAGCATTGATCGTGATGGTTCTCATGGTTAATGTATCCAAAAAATTTTTAACAAAGCTCGCAATCGGTTGAATTTGTGTCGGATCAGCAATAGCGTATTGCGCTTTTAAATGAGCCGCGCCGTGAGCAAATTCATAAATTTCGATAGAAAATGGATCGATTAACAAGCCATAGCGAATTTTAGAATGAAACAAATAACGACTTTGTAACTGAAAACGGGCGGCGTTGTCAATGGGATTTTTTGCAGATTTCACCTCGATCAAAAATTCAATATGGCGATCAATATCTTCGATGCGAAAATCGGCAAAAACATGACTGCCGGCTTCCTTAATTTTAAACTCCGGATGCCACCCACGCTGCGCGATTCCCGCTTGTTTCAAAATGGCTTGTACCAGATGCAGGGAAACGTAGGCTTCATTATTCCAATCCTCTGATAAATTTGTAATTTTTCGCATTTACCGCTTCCTTGCCACAATCCGCACCCAGTCCTCTTGCTCTGCCACTTCCAAAATTTCACACGCGGCATGATACGCTGAACTGATTGATTCTACTTGCGTATTTAAAATCCCCGACAACACAATGCAACCAGACGGCTTGACTTGTGCGATTAGTTGCGGTGCCAATTTAATTAACGGCGTAGCTAAAATATTCGCAAGTAAAACATCAACTTGTAACGCAGGACAGTCTTCTGGCAAATGCAGATGTAATTGTGCCAACACGCCATTTTGTTCGGCATTTTCACGGGTTGCAAACAAGGCTTGCGGATCATTATCCACCGCCCAAACTTCTGTCGCCCCTAATTTTGCCGCAGCAATTGCTAGAATTCCGGAGCCACACCCAAAATCAAGCACTTTTTTTCCTTTTAAATCAGTTGTTTGATCTAACCAAGTTAAACAAAGCGCGGTGGTCGCGTGTGTTCCTGTGCCAAATGCCAAGCCCGGATCGAGCAAGATATTGATATCATTGGGATAAGGCGGTTCATGCCAAGTCGGGCAAATCCACAAATGTTTTCCAAATCGCATTGGATGAAAATTGTCCATCCATACCCGACTCCATTCTTGATCCGCAATCTTTTCAACTTCATACGCTGGTAAGGCTGGAAAATTTAATTGGAGACAGGTCAATAAGTGATCAACATCGACATGTTCTTCAAATAAACCAACGACATTGGTATGTAGCCATAAAGGAGTTGTGTTTAACGCCGGCTCATAGACCGGTTCATCTGCTGCGTCTTGAAAAGTGACCGACAAAGCCCCGCAAGCTGTTAATTCATCAGCTAATAATTCTGCGAGACTTTGTTCGACGCTGAAGGTCAGTTGTAACCAATCAGGCATAGTAGGTAATTTTAAGTAGTTGTGGTTTTAGAAGAAAGTTGGATATTATACCAATCAATATTACGGGTAATATACATCACTGTCGATAAAATCAAGAACAACCCAATAGAACCGAAAATGAGCGAATAATCTTGGAGATGCAGCAAAATATAGAACCGATTTGAAATCTTTAATACCAAGTGAAACAGGTCTATAACCC
>DYNO01000130.1 GCA_020721025.1 Thiomargarita sp.
TGGGTTATAGACCTGTTTCACTTGGTATTAAAGATTTCAAATCGGTTCTATATTGCTGCTGAGTCTGTATCGTTTAAGTATAACTATTTTTTGCAAACATCGGACGACAAATAAGATACAAAATTTGAATTGCTTCCGAACAGACTTTTTTACTTACTGATTCAACAAATCCGCCATATCAATCACCCGTTTTTGCTGTTTTCCGACCATCATTTCTGCCAATTCTCGCCCAAAATCATGACACTGCTGCAATTCTCGTTCGGTTGGAATCAATTTAATCCGCAACCCCTTGACAGGCACACGAAATTTCAAACCACGCAACCGGTCTTCAATCATCGGCACCGCCTCGCCCGTCCAACCGTAAGAACCGAACGCATCGCCGGAAAATAAAATTTGCTCTTCTTCCAAGAAGGTAAGCTGGGTATCGGGCCAGTGTAAATACGGCGCGTTGAAAAAACGTAAAGTACGATCTCCCAAACTGACGCTGTCACCGGTATCGACCGGCGTAAAATCCAATTTTTCATCTTCTTGTTTTAACAGAGCTTTTAACATTGCCTGAGCACGAAAGGAAATATACAATCGGGCTTGAGGCGCGCGCCGCAACAATTCTGGTAGTGCACCCGTGTGATCTGGCTCCAAGTGATTGAGAACAATGACTTTTATCTCATGATAACGAGCGACCGATTCCAACCGCGCAAAAAATTCGTCGCAAATTCCTCTTTCACCGTATCAATAATTGCCACGCCATCGCTACCACGCACCAAGTAGGAATTATACGTTGTACCGTTTGCCGTTGATAAAATAATATCAAACGTGCGTAATTGGGGATCAAGCGCGCCAATCCAATGTACTCGCGCCGAGATTTCCAACGAAGTCCGCGTGTTCGCGACTGTGTAACTTTTTGCATGTTTCATAGAGAATCACCTACCAAAGGGGCTAAAGGGTAAGTTATTGAACATAAGTGACTGAAATTTTTGGAAATGTTGGTATCACGTTACAAACATTTCCACCAAAACACCCAGCCTCGCAAACAGCTCCGCCACGTTCGCCACAACGGTTTTGCCGGCGGGGCGGGTTGAGGTTGCCAACTATTTCCCACAATACTATTATGACGTTGCGTGGCGCGTTCCAAAGTGGTATACGTGAAATGATGTGCAATATTGTCATAAATATCATTGAATGCGGCTTCATGATCCAACAAAATCGCCGACCAATGTTTGCCATAAATGGTATTCCCAGCAACAATATTTTCCAACGGTGGCAAAAAATCAAGCGGGTGATTGGTGGGATCGACATCCGGTTCTAAACCGGCACTTCCGAGCAAAATTCCGAAAAAGTGCAGTTTACTGTTATTTCCTTGACTATTGCTAATAATTGTGTTGAATAAGAATAAGTTACGAATCCCGGTGCGAACAATTTTGATGCCGTCACCGGAATTATCCCGTATGGTATTCCAAAGAATGAGATTTTGCGCGGCATTGTCCAAAGCAATTCCCGGTAATTTCGACACTGCGGAACCGTCTGCCAAGCGTCCAAAATTCATCACCAAATCATCGGTTAAATCTTGATCGGATTGACGCGCCCGCCGTCCATTGTTGATAAAACTGTTTTCCATCAAGATGTTATTCGCTGAACCGAAATCTAAACAAATCCCTTCCTTGTCATTATCATTCACTTGATTGGCGCGTAGCACACTGCCATAAACGCCATCGAAATAAATGCCTTGTGCAACGTTGTGACTGAATTCATTGTTTTCAATCAAGATCGCGTGAGGGGCGGGGGCGGGGGGATAAATCGTTTCGGTCAATGCTCCACTGTTGGTACTGTCTTCTAACAAATCTCGCAGTTTCGCGTCACTGACCAATAATCCCGCTCCGCCATTGTCAGCGCGTAAACTGTTGCGAATGACCGAATGATGCAACCAAACATGAGAAACATCTTGTTGTATCGACATACCTGCCTTACTGTCGGTAATTTCAATCTGGTCTAATTCAATGAAATGACTGTGATTTCCGATAGCGATTCCACGTTCAACTTTGGAAAAATGCAGGTTGCGTAAAATTACATTTTGGGCATCGAGCACCCGAATTCCTAAACCGGGCGTTTTCACGATAAAGTCTTTGAAAATAATATTGTTTCCTGTGATGAGCACCGCAGCGGGGGAGATCGCGGTTTCTGTGACTAATTCGGCATTGCGACCGCTTAACGTGGTGTCCGCAGGAATTTTCAAAAATTCGTCAAGTTGAATACGTGGAACTTGTATTATTAGATGGCGCGGCGCAGGCAAGGATTGCAGCAATTGATTCAATTCACTGACAGTTTTACCTTGAAAAATCGTGACTTGTGAATTTGCTGCGACGGGTAAACGGGCTTGAATCGCGCTGCGTAATTTTTCTGTATAGGTCGTTGGGTCTTCAATTTGGGTGAAGAGGATTGAAACTTGTTGGGCACGCTGCAATACACGAGCTTTATCCAACAGTATTTTTGCTGCCTGCCCTTGTTCATCTTGCGTTAAAACAATGCGTTCCAAAGGCGGCAAGCGGTAACGGGTCATCAAACTTTCCGCTGAAACAACAGGGTTGAGAGCAAGCCATAAGATGAAAATCAAAATAGGGTTGAACTTCATGCGAAGGAAAATCCTTGTGAATTAACTAAAAATAGCGAGGTTGGTGAAAATAATTTTTTTAATAAACATGAGTTTCCGCATACTTACCCCATGCCAACGCGTAACCGTCAATGTCGCGCAACCATTCTAACAGCGGTTGTTCGTACCAATCCAGCGGGTGCATGGGAATTGTCCCCGTCCGTCCTTCAACATCATCTAATTCACAATGGGATTTGTGCAACGGCGCAGCAGACCACGCTCGCAACGGATTACGCACCACGGGAATGCCCGCCAAGGTCGTCATGCCAACCGCTTCAATCATATCAATATAACGGCTTTTAGTGCGGCGAATTTCCACATCAATCGTCGTGGTCGGATCGAGAATAAACGCATCGACTCCGCCATTCGCGCCCGGCGTGACAATCATGTAATCTGGATGGGTTTCTACGGCACTTTTACAATTAAATCCGCTGGGATGGGCGCGCCGTTTCACAAAACGCGGTTCGACCCATAAACTGATATGCAAGCCTTTCTTATGTAACTGAATTTCGCCTCCTAAAAATAACGCTCCCACCGGATCATCGTAGGAAATCCAGCCAATTTGTTCAAAGCCGCGCAATAATTTCACGCCACACCAACGTTGATATAAATACGGCGTATCGGCAATTTCTACGGTGCCTTGCAATAAATTTTGTAAATAACCGGGCAAATAGTCTGTTGGATGAATCAGTTGCTGTGCATACATTCGCAATCGAGTCCACGCCGGCGAACGGGGATAAGGATACGGCACGGTCGCAGAAGGCACAAATCGTTGTTGTACAAGGCGTAATAATGTGGTACGAGCATGTTCTAAATTGGCTTGCGCTTCAGACAGCCGGAGGCGCATACTCAGCAAAGTTGCACGGTCATTTTGTGCATAGCTGGAATCGCCTTTTTGCGTCAACAGCGAATTGTCGATATATTTATTGGTGCGCGCTTGAATTTCTTCTAACGCATCTTGTTGTAATTCTAAGAGAAATAATAGCCAACGCAACGGGCGAATATCCAATTCATCGGCAGGAATTCCCGTAATCCAGCGCGCCGGCAATAACCGTTTGCGACTGTCATATTGATAATCACTGGGACGATGCGACATTACCGCACGTTTAGGCGAGGGCGTGTAGTGCATCACTAATTTATTTGTCGAATCACTGGTTTGCAATTCAGCGACTAAAAGTGGGACGAGCGCAGTTAAGAAATCAATGGCGTTGAGTAGCGCAGTGGTATTGGAAACCGTGACCATGCCGCTAACCACTTGTTGCGAAGTATTCAAGCCCGGAGTAAGTAATTCTGAAGAAAATTCTTTTAAATCTTCAATAAGTTGCTGAAGAAAAGGAGTCATAACGTTTTATACAAGGTTGAATAGTGAATGTTGAGTCATTAATTCGGTTATAGTGATTGGGAGTTATCCATTGATAAAAATAGTGATTGCTAAAACAATAAGTTACGACGATTATTTCTTAAAGAAAATTTAAATCTGTCCAGTTTCCAGCAAACGGGTTTAGATAGGCTATCGTTTGGACAGTTTTTTGTAATTATTTGTAAAATCAATCGGTTGAAAATATGGAGTTGGTTTACTCACCCGTTAAAATCTAAATGAAATTTTAAAATTGTCCGAACGGTTGATCATTAATACGTTATCATAACAGATAGCGAAGAGAATCGACATGAGATGAGTGAATAGTAGGAGTTGACCGAATTGTAATAAGAAATAAAGAAGCATTTTCGCCGGGCTGGAGCGGATCAATCTGTCTGAATCAGAATTCACAGAATTTCCGAAATTTTCAGAATAAAATCAAGTTGATTAGGAAAATTAAGATTCAAACATGTTGGGAATAAAAAGTGAACGCTTGAGAAATGACAATGAAGTCTTTGATACAATAACAAGTGTCTATCGCTTGCTTTTTCCTTTACAGATCGCCAAATATCATTCTGTATCCATGAGAATTTACTATGAATAAAGTCAAGAAAATTCGTAAAGCCGTTTTTCCCGTTGCTGGTTTAGGTACACGTTTTCTGCCAGCAACAAAAGCCAGTCCCAAAGAGATGCTTCCCATTGTCGATAAACCATTGATTCAATACGCTGCGGAAGAAGCCGTTGCCGCTGGAATTGAACAGTTAATTTTTGTTACCAGTAGTAGCAAACGGGCAATTGAGGATCATTTTGATAAAAATCAAGAGCTTGAAGATGAATTATTGAAGCGTGGCAAATACGACTTGTTGGATATCGCAAAACATGTGGTGCCAGAGGGCGTTTCGTGCATTTATATTCGTCAGCCGGAAGCCTTGGGCTTAGGACATGCGGTGTTATGTGCAAAACCCGTCGTAGGTGACGAGCCATTCGCGGTGATTTTAGCCGATGATTTGATTGATGGGCAAGAACAGCCATGTTTGACGCAGATGGTTGGAATTTATGAAAAACAACATTGTAGCGTGATTGCGGTGGAAGAAGTCAAGCAAGAAGAAACCGATAAATATGGTGTGATTCAGCCGCAAACCTTGTATGAACGGGTGTTAAAAATCAATGGAATTGTGGAAAAACCCGCCCCCGATAAGGCTCCGTCGAATCTTGCTGTGGTCGGACGTTATTTGCTCATGCCTACGATTTTCAAACACTTAGAACGCATTGAACGCGGCGCGGGAGGCGAAATTCAGTTGACCGATGCGATTGCGCAATTGTTGTTGGAAGAGCAAATTTTAGCTTGTCAATTCAAAGGGGTACGTTATGACTGCGGCAATAAATTGGGTTATTTGATGGCGACCGTAGATTATGCGTTGCGTCACCCCAATCTGCGCGATGGCTTCAAGGAATATTTACAAACCATCTATCCATTGCATTGTAACTAAAGTTGAGTAACATTAACGGTAGTGCGAGACAAGTTGAGGGATGGTCGGCACTACCCAGCGGCATTTTTCACTATTGTATTCATCAATCGTTGGGATTATTTTAAAAATTTGTGTTTATTAATCAATTAATTTTAGTCGAATTCGTAAAAACTATCCCAAACATTCGTTCATGCCAACTGTATCATTTCTCAGGTTGTTCATCATCAAACTTTGCCAATGACGTGGGTCACGTAAAAATTCTGCATCCTTGATACGAAATTTATAGCACGATTCTTGCTGTTTCATGTAGTATTAAAAATATGGGATATGAATATATGGCATCGTAAAATTAAATTTATTGTGATTAATCAATCTATTGATGACCAATTTTATCATCGTCTCAAAATTATCGTGTGCTTACGGTTATCGAATCAAAGCTATGTACCATAAGGTTATTTGAATATCATGAACGCAAGATTGACTCCACAAAATCGTTTGCAAGCTGAAGAATTATTGAATGAATTTGTTCGACAATTTCCCAATGCCTTTGTAAATCCAGCCATTGCCACTGTTCGCCCACTGAAATTGAATATTCACCAAGACATCTGGGAGGTTTTTGGAGATCAGTATTCCCGTAAGGCAATTGCACGGGCATGTTTGCTGTATGTCAGTCTGCCCGAATATTGTGATAGTTTACAGCAGGGCGCGATACGAGTGGATTTGGCAGGACAGCCGGCTGGCGAAGTGACTGAACAACAAGTGCAATTGGCACAACAACCCAATAATCGCTATCAACGTTTTGTTCGGCGAATTGAGCGCGTTCATCAAAAACAACATCTTTCTATCCCTGATATCGACAAGTGTGATCTTGAAACCTTAGTCAGTTGTCGTTTGGATTTGGCGATTAAAATCACCATGTTACCTCAACAAAGTCGCACGGTAACGAATGGTTGGCAGAAATTTTACGTTAAAGCCGATGGTTATATGATACGCATTACGGTTCGCCCCAAGGTTTGGAAGAAATTGCAACAGGTCGCCGCGACATGTCCTTATTGGATTGCAGCAATTCGCGGAAAAAAAGGCAAGAACCTCGAACATAACGGTTTTGAATTGTCCGAACCCTTGGTGCAAATCTTCGAGCGTCAAGCGTCGGATTATGAAATATCGCAAGCGGTGCCAACCCCCATTCAAAACGTGGTGGTGCGCAAGACACATAAACCTTATCTTATGGATTGTAACCCGGATAAATCTGATCATTCAAATAGTTGTCAATCCAGTGCGACCACGCTACATTTAAGAAGTGGTAAATAGCCATGTTGACTCAAACTTTTCAGGCAACGGTTCAAAAAGCGATGAAGGCGACAGACAAACCGATCCCGACACCTTGTAAATTAGAGGTTATTTTGAAAGTCACGACGCTACCTTCACCGGTGCGCACGGTCAAAAATGGTTGGAAGCAGTTTATGCTCAATGGCGAAGGACAGCGGATTCGGGTAAAAATTCGTCCTAGGGCATGGCGTAAGCTGTGTCAGGTGAGTCAACGACAAACGGCGTGGGCTGCGCTCATTAAGGGGAGTATGGGTACCCCTCTCAAAGATGGTTTTGAACTGACAAATCCCACCGTGCAAATATTTGAGCAGGTTTCTTCCGGTGATTTGTCGTCTATTGCTTCCACTGAATCATAGATTTCCAGTGCTCCGTCCTGTAGTGCAGCAAGCGTAGGGTGCATAAACGCAGTGTCATACACCAAAGTGTTTAGATTCACAATGGTATATGATGCTTCACTTATCCACATGAATTCTAACGATGAGGAGCGGTATGTTTCTTACGCAATTTCACTGGTGCAGCACGTTTTTGATCGCGCAGTCGTAAATTCAACATTTCCACGAATACCGAAAATGCCATTGCAAAGTAAATGTAACCTTTGGGAATGTGCATTCCTAACCCTTCGCCAATCAACGCCATTCCAACCAGTAGTAAAAAACTCAATGCCAGCATTTTTAACGTAGGATGTTTATCGACAAAATCGCTGATAATTCCTGATGCAAACATCATAAATCCCACCGCAATCACAATGGCGGCAATCATCACGCTGACTTGTTGTACCATACCGACTGCGGTAATGACTGAATCTAGGGAAAAAACCAAGTCTAATAACATGATTTGTATCAACACGCTGGCATAAGCCGCTGCCACTTTTGGCGTAGCACTGCTGTGTTCCTCCCCTTCTAACTTATCATGAATTTCTAAGGTGCTCTTGGCAATCAGGAATCCACCACCGAGAATTAAAATTAAGTCCCGTCCAGAAATTTCGTGCTGCAAGATGCTGAACAGTGGATAGGTTAATTTCATAATCCATACTAATGACAATAGGAGGATAATTCGGGTGATCATGGCTAATGCCAAACCTATTGTACGGGCTTGGGCGCGTTGTTCGGCAGGCAATTTGTCGGCGAGAATGGTAATAAAAATAATATTATCAATGCCTAAAACAATTTCTAGTGCAGTCAGTGTGGCAAGTGCTACCCAAATTTGTGGATCAAGTAACCATTCCATCGTGATTTCTCCGAGGCGTTGTTATTGATATTTCAAGATTAATGAAGGTTTGCTTTTGGAAGCTCTGCTTGATTTGGGGCATTCAGCAGAGCTCATGGCTGAATTTGAAGACAAATTTCAATCGGTTATTTTAAAAAACCACTTCACACCCCAGCAGCATCTTTCAACAATTGGGCTTTATCGGTGCGTTCCCAACTTAAGCCGAGATCGTCGCGTCCAAAATGTCCATACGCTGCGGTTGGTTCGTAGATCGGATGGAGTAAATCTAACATGGCAATTAAGCCGCGGGGACGCAGGTCAAAATGTTCGCGTACTAATTGCGTTAATTGGGTAGAATCCAACTTGCCAGTACCAAAAGTTTCCACGTAAACTGATGTGGGTTCCGCCACACCAATGGCATAAGACACTTGAATTTCGCACCGTTCTGCTAAACCGGCAGCCACAATATTTTTCGCGACATAACGGCACGCATACGCTGCGGAACGGTCAACTTTTGATGGGTCTTTGCCAGAAAATGCCCCACCCCCATGTCTTGCCATCCCGCCGTAAGTATCGACAATAATTTTTCGTCCGGTCAAGCCGCAATCGCCCACCGGTCCGCCAATCACGAAACGTCCGGTCGGATTGATGTGAATTTGGGTGTTTTTGTCAATCCATGTTGCAGGAATCACGGGTTTAATGATTTCTTCCATTACTGCTTCATGCAGCGTTTTATTATCCACATCGGGCGAATGTTGGGTCGAAAGCACGATGGCAGCAATTCCCGTTGGTTTGCCATCTTCATAACGACATGTAATCTGACTTTTCGCATCCGGGCGCAACCATGCCAATTTGCCACTGTGACGCATTTCTGATTGTTTTTTCACCAATAAATGCGAATAGAAAATCGGCGCAGGCATCAGCACGTCAGTTTCATTGGTTGCATAACCAAACATTAACCCTTGATCGCCCGCACCTTGTTCATGATTCTCAGTTTCATCCACACCCATCGCAATATCAGGGGATTGTTTACCCAACGCTGAGAGTACCGCACAAGACCGCCCATCGAAACCGATTTCTGAGGAATTATAGCCAATGCGCGTGACGGTTTTACGCACAATTTCTTCGACATCAATGTGTGCATGGGTCGTAATTTCACCTGCCACCACGACCATTCCAGTTTTCACCAGAGTTTCACATGCAACGCGTGCCTTGGCATCTTGTGCTAACAACGCATCCAAAATGGCATCAGAAATTTGGTCTGCCACTTTGTCGGGATGTCCTTCAGATACCGATTCGGAAGTAAAAAGGGAAGTTTTAGACATTAATTCTCCGCAGAATTTAAAGAAATCCTATGTTTGTATTATCTGATTGAATTCAGCTTTAATTTTCCATTATAGCATTTTCGACAAGTTATATGAGAACCATTGCAAATTTACCGAACAACATGAAAGTGTCGTTTTTGCCGTCTGAGCATAAATCTCGCCCGACAGCGGCGGAACTCGCTCAAAATGTTACTAAAACCCATTGGTATCAATCTCGCTAGATAGTTATGATACAATGACAATTTGGGCTTCATTGGGTTGGAGTTCGATTTTATGTGCCAATAACATGGCTAACT
>DYNO01000008.1 GCA_020721025.1 Thiomargarita sp.
TCAGTTACAGTAGCATCGCTGAAATTCATTTGAAGGAAAATAAGTTAGCAGAAGCCTTAGCGTGGTATCAAAAAGCTCTTGCAATTGCTGAAAAGTTAGCGGCTCTCGATCCGTTAAACCAGACATTTCAAAAAGACTTGAGAATAGACAAGCGTAAAATTGCAGACATTGAAGCGCGGTTGAAGAAGAAGAAAAAATCAAAATGATGGCTGTTGTCTGAATCAGAATTTACAGAATTTGAGAATTTTCAGAATGAAAACCAAAACGAGCGGCTGAAAATGAATTGGTTGTTGCCGTTATTCTGGAAATTCTCAAATTCTGTAAATTCTGATTCAGACGAAAAATTCTAGTTTTAACAAGGAAAAACTCACCATGAATATCACACTCAATCCTCAAGCAGAAACCTTTGTTCAGCACAAACTCGACTCAGGAAGTTACGACTCGCCCAGCGACCTCATAAACGAAGCTCTGTACCTCATGTCAAAATACGAAAAACGCTTGACTGAACTCAAAACAGAAATTCAAATCGGTATTGAACAAGCCGAACGGGGTGAATGGGTTGATGCAGCAACAATCCTTACCAAATTACAGCAGCGAAGTTTCAAATGAATCTCAAATTGACTCAAATCGCTCGTGATGATTTGGAAGAAATTTGGGAGTACATTGCTGCGGAGAATCCCCAAGCGGCGACTCAGGTGATACAAAAATTACTGGGAAGTTGCCAATTGTTGGCAGAATATCCGCTGCTGGGACGACAACGAAATGAACTTGCAGACAATTTGCGTAGTTTTCCAGTAAAAAATTACGTCATTTTTTATCGAATCTCTGCGAAAGATTTGGAAGTGATCCGAATTTTAAACGCTGCGCGAGATATTGACAATATTTTTTAAAATCCAGCTAAGGATTTAACTATCATTTTGGCTTTCATTCTGGAAATTCTGATTCAGACAATCAATCTTGATTCAGATAAAATATAATATGTGACAATGACTTCCACCCCACCAAAGGAATAACCGATGTCCAGCATAAAATCCCTCACTACCCGTTTCATTTACCCATTTTTCTACACCCAAAACGCTACCCTATCCACGCTCACTTTCAGAGAAAAAACCGTCTGGCAACCCGTCCAACAACCCAAAGAATTCTATCGCCAAGAAATTCTCCAAGGGTTAGAAAACTTTATCTTCGGCGACCCACACACCCCCCAATATTTCACGGTCAATCCAGAACTGGCTAACCAATGGTTCGGTCGAGAACTTCACGTCCGCTTCGGTGTCAAATTCGGTGACAAAACCGATCCCAAAGAATCCTTTTCAGCCAAACTCAGTTCCCACGCTGCCATTGAAATTTTCCTGTCCCCACAAGGTGGCGTTGGTATCCTCTCGATTCCGCTCGAAGCCATTGCCATTGAAGACAAACCTGCTGCAAAACGCTTCAACTATCGCCTGTCGCAACATCTGCCCGCAAAAATTCCGCAACTTTTCCTCCCTCAACCCGAAAACGCGCATCACATTTCCACACCGCCCGCGCCAGACAGCCCCTTGACCGAACGACTGGGCAAACGTGGGGGAGAATTTACGCTGATCGAATTACGAGATTTTCTCCTAAGTTCCTTGCAGATCACGCCCATTCAAGAACAATTCTCAATTTATAGCGTCGTCCAGTTTGAAGAATGCGAATTCAGCGAAACCACCCATACCGATGTTTTCCCGCTACTGGTCAGCATGAGCCATGTCGAAGAACCGCACCACGTTGGCAGTTCAGACATTCCTTACATTCGACTCAATTCACATCATTGGAGTGGTGTTGGAACATTGGGCGCGGTGCATTTTGTCGCTGATCAAGCAGAAGATATTACATTCAATCAACAACGCATTCCCACCGTATTCAATAAATATTTCCTGCCATATTTAGCTGCTCTACTGCAACGACTTATTTTACAACACATTTTGAAACAAGCCCAGCAAAATTCTAAACGAGAGCAAGACGCGGCAACCTCTGCCACCTCTGCCACCCATCTGCAACAGCTTCACAATAAAATGTTAGATTTCATGTTAAACAACTATTTAAGTGAAGTCAGCAGTCGCGAAGTGATTAATCAATATTACGAATTGGCAAAACGTGGATTACGGGTTGAGCAGTCATTTGAAGTATTGCGCCGCGCCCTACATGATGCTGATTTCAAAGAAGATATGAAATTTCAGTGTCAATCAACTGACAAAAACCAAGATCATCTCAATCAATTGGTGGCAATGCAGCGCAAAATTGAGTGGCTTGAAGTCTTTTTTGCATCCTACTACGCGGGGGCTTTGGCACACTATGTCAGTGCTGGTTGGTTCGGACACTGGTTTGCAAGTGCAAGTACGTTGATCTGGGCTTTCTTTGGAGGCGGGATTGCATTATGGTTACTCAAACCTTGGTCACATGAACATCATGATAAATCGAAGAAAATGCTTATTTGGGCATTTATTTTAATCGTAGTGGCATTGGCGATTTGGTTATCTGTGGGATTTTGCTGTTATTATAAAGCTCACCATCAGTAAGCGTAGGGTGCATAAACGAAGCGTCATACACCTTTGTGAATTTAAACATTTTGGTGCATGACACTGCATTTATGCTCCCTACGCTTACTGATGTATTTTAAAAACTAACTCAAACACAAATAATTTTCATTGAGTTAGAACCGCCTGAAATACCACTTAAATCGCCCTTAGTGATAATGACCAAATCGCCCTGACTGACGGCACCGCATCGCAACAAAGTGTTGATAATTTCTTGATTGGCATGAGCCGAATCGGTGAGCATCACGTCAAAATCCACCGGATACACGCCACGATACAGCGTTACCTTGCTACAGGTACTCGGCAAGCGCGAAAAAGCAAAAATGGGAATGCCGGAACAAATTCGAGACATCCACAAGGGAGTTGAACCTGATTCGGTCAGTGCCGCGACCGCCTTCACATTGAGCAAATGATTCGCGGTGTACATCGTAGCCATCGCGATTGCTTCATCAATCCGCCCAAATTGGCTGGTCATGCGGTGATCAGAAATTTTGGATTCGGGTTGATGTTCTGCTTCCCGACACACCCGATCCATCGCTTTCACCACTTCTTCCGGGTATTTTCCCGCTGCGGTTTCTGCCGATAACATCACTGCATCCGAGCCATCAAACACGGCATTTGCCACATCCGACACTTCAGCACGCGTGGGAATCGGATTTTCAATCATGGTTTCCATCATCTGCGTCGCGGTAATCACGCCCTTGTTTAATTCACGCGCTTGACGAATCAACCGTTTTTGAATCGAGGGCAGGGCAGCATATCCAACTTCTACCCCCAAATCTCCCCGCGCCACCATGATCGCATCGGCAGCCTTGATGATGGATTCGGCATGATCTAGGGCTTCCGTCCGCTCAATTTTGGCAATTACGCCCCCGCTCCCGCCTCCCATTTGCAACAGACGACGCGCTTGATGGACATCTTCCGCAGTACGCACAAAAGAAACTGCAATATAATCCACTTGCCATGCCGCAGCTAGGACAATATCGCTTTTGTCTTTATGGGTGAGTGCCGCAGCAGATAAGCCTCCGCCCTGTAAATTGATGCCCTTGTTATTGGATAGTACCCCGCCAGCTAACACCGTACAACGAATTTCTGTGCTCACAATTTTGTTGATTTTTAAAGAAATTCTGCCATCATCCAGCGACAGTACATCATTTGGCTTCACATCGGTCAACAGTTGTTTGTAGGCAATTCCAACCCGTTCTTGAGTGCCTTGATCGCTGGGCAATGCGGCATCTAAAATAAAGGGATCGCCATTGTTTAACACAATTTTGTCATTCACAAAGCGTTCAATCCGAATTTTCGGTCCCTGCAAATCAGCAATCACTCCGATAGTGCGTCCCAAGGCACGCGCCCGTTCTCGCAACAAATCCAGTCGTGCTTTGTGAGTTTCTGGGGTTTGATGCGAAAAATTCAAACGCACCACGTCCACGCCGGCGATCAAAATTTTATCTAACATCTGAGGATCGTCGGTCGCGGGGCCCAACGTCGCAATAATCTTGGTTCTTCTAAACATGGATAACTCATTGGAGTGGTTAAAAGAAATTTTTTGTCCGCGCTACTGTACCGATCTCATGTTACATCGTCAAGTATTTATCCGAATTTAACACGCAACCGGGTTTTTAAACTGACCACAGATCAACGATTTTTAAACAAAGCCGCTTGTAACAACGATTGAGTATAAGGATGTTGCGGATTGGTAAAGATATGTTCTGTACTGCCCTGTTCAATCAATTTCCCCGTTTGCATCACGATTAAACGATGCGCCATCGCTCGCACTACTTTTAAATCATGGGTGATAAACAGATAACTGATGTTATGCTTCACTTGCAATTTTCTCAACAATTCAAGCACTTGTTTTTGCACTGAGACATCCAACGCGCTGGTCGGTTCGTCCAATAAAATCAATTTGGGTTCTAAAATTACCACGCGCGCAATTGCAATGCGTTGGCGTTGTCCCCCAGAAAATTCATGCGGATATCGCCACAACATCGTTTCGTCTAAACCCACTTCCCGCAACACTTTGACAATTTTTTCACGACGTTGCAGCCGATTGAGTTTGGGAAAATGGATTTTCAACCCTTCACCGACAATTTCTTCCACCGTCATGCGCGGCGATAGTGAGGAATAGGGGTCTTGAAATACCACTTGAAATTCTTTGCGTAGCGGGCGTAATTCACGGGAACGCAGTTGATCTAACCGTTTGCTATCAAAGACAATTTCACCTTCACACCCTTGCAAACGTAACAAACACATTCCCAGTGTCGTTTTGCCGGAGCCGGATTCTCCAACAATTCCCAAGGTTTCACCGGGATAAAGTGCAACATCGACTCTATCGACTGCCTTGATATTACTCACAATTCGCTTAAAAATGATTCCTTGCTTGACGGGAAAATGACAAAAAATTTGTTTGCCAGACAACAACGGCTTATCTTTTTGAGAAATCGCGCCCTTAATCAAACGCTTGGGTTCACTATCAAGCAAATGTTTGGTGTAAGCATGGCGGGGATGTCGAAATAAATCATGAACTCCCGCTTGTTCAACAATAATTCCCTTTTGCATCACACAGATACGTTCGGCAAAGCGTTTGACCAAGTTTAAATCGTGGGTGATCAACAACACTGCCATACCGAATTCTTTTTGCATTTGCTCAAGTAATTCAATAATCTGCAACTGAATTGTCACATCTAAGGCGGTGGTCGGTTCGTCAGCGATCAGCAACTTGGGACGACATGCCAATGCCATCGCAATCATCACGCGTTGCCGCTGTCCACCAGAAAGCATGTGGGGATAGGCTTCAAAACGTTTCTCAGGCTCAGGAATTCCCGTGAGTCGCAACAGCTCAAGCATCTGGTTGCGCGCCGCGGAACGACTCATGCCTTCGTGCAATAACAGCGGTTCAATCAATTGGTTACCGATGGGATAGACTGGATTGAGCGAGGTCATCGGCTCTTGAAAGATCATCGAAATTTCTTTGCCCCGTACCTTGCGTAATCGCGCCTGACTGACTTGTAATAAATTTTCGCTTTGAAATTCTATCTGACCACTGGGATAATAAACTTGTTGTGGATCATGGAGTTGTAGGATTGACAATGCGGTGACCGATTTACCGGAACCTGACTCACCAACGAGGGCTAATTTTTCACCGGGTTGAATATGAAAGCTAATTTGATGAACGACTTCTGTCGATGGTTCGGCGCGCCGTCCAAATGTCACTGATAAATCTTTGATACTTAACAACGGTTTGAGCATGTGAAAATTCCCATGACGAGTCAGATTTTTTACACAGGTATCAAGATGTGATTGATTCAATTTTTAGGATGAGATTTTTTTCTTCATCGGCTTGACCAAATCACCCACTTTAACATCTTTCAATGGAACGACTTGTGGTGGAGATTCTTCAATAATTTCGTCTTCTCTTGAAAAATTTAGGATATCGTTCCGCTTGATGATTCTTTTTCTAGGGGGATAATATTCCGCTGACACCAAGGTCGTCGTTTTTTCTTGAATATGTTTTGGTTTAGCAATACCTTTGACAATTTCCAGTTTTCCGAGATTTTCCCCGGTGTCTGGATCAAACAATTCTTCACCGATTGCATAAATTAGAAATCGATCATTGGGAGAAATACCGTCATTATCTCCCTTATTAATCACGACTTCATCGTCATCATAACCTCTGTCAATAACATACAGCACTTTTCCAAAAACAGCACCAATATTGACTTTTTCCACATCCTTCACATTTTGAGCGTTCATTCAATGACCTCAATGTTTACATATCGACGAGATAACACAGTTTTAAATATCAAGGTGTTACGAATTTTTGGCGAGAGTTTTTCATCTTCTTTGTTGATAAATTTGATAATTTGTATTTGAATCATTCCATTTTCTTGGATATTGAGCACGTAACCAATTGCGATAGGTTCTTCATATCCACTTTTATTTTTATAAATGGATAGAAACGATTCAGACGAAAGATTCATGTCTGTTTTTATGATAAGTATCTGTTTATTAGCGATATAGTCTATAATTTTTGTTTCTCCTGGATATTTTTTAAAAGTGGCGATGGCAAGAATTATTTTCATTAAGATGATTCCAACGGTCAGCGACAACCAGATACAAAATAGCAACCATTTGATTGATATCATGGCATTAATATCAATAAACAAGGAAACGATGGTGGAAAGAACGCTAATGACTGTAATTGCAATGTAAAAACCTTCATTCCATAAAATTTGCTTAAATAACTTGAAGATCATGCTTGACTCACAATTTTAAAATGGAATAAGGACAATCTTGAGGAAAAACGTTCAATTTGGTTTCCTCCATTGCTAATTTTAGCGCATTTGGATAAGCCTGTTGAGTATATTCAGATGATTGATTTTCGCGCTTGTTGGACACAAATGTGATTTCGGTGAAACGCATCAAAGGGTTGACAACTATCACTGGTTTTATTATCATCGGTAACAGTTTGTTATTGATTACAATCGATTTAACATTGTATTTCAAGTATTAAGCATGTGGTAATGGACTACGTTTTATAAAAAACAAATGTGTTTTACGGTGAGAACCAAGCCTATGATGGTATTGTTTACAAACGTAGTCCCGTGATTTAACGACATAAATAGATATAGTTGTTAAAACTATAAAGCTTGTTCCTACGAAAGTAGGAGTCCACGACACGATCCGGCGGGACTCTAAATGCACGTAAGAAAACTAACCGGGTGGAAGCGGGTCTAAGACTTAAGCAATCAAGCAGTTGTGTTGACGACGTGAGAATTATTCGCACATCTCCTCGTGTTAATGTTTATTAACTTTTTAGGAACGGTGGAATTGATTGCAAGGATAAAAGAGTTATGTAGGGTGGATGAAGCATCTTTTGCCCATCATTTCATCAACGTAAAATTTGGTGGGTAGTGATAAACCTGTTACCCACCTCACTAATTATCCAAACTATTTAATATAATTGAATTTACCGATAGCTGCGAATATACCAGTATTCAAATGCCACTTTTGCCCAGTGTAACATGTGACTTGGCGGCAATAGACGCACTCGTTTGTCATCACGATACACCAACATGCCCTTGTTTAAACTGTCCACAATACACACCAATTCATGCTTAAACCGATGTTTTAATGGCTTTTTTTGTCGTTCGCACAATAGATTTTTGACCGCGGCACTTGCTTGAAGATCAGCAATATGGGCTTGTTTGGGCAACCAATCTGGACCCGGAAAGGTTCCAGCATCGCCTGCGACATAAATTTGATTAAAACCATCGACTTGACAATATTCATTGGCTTGAATAAATCCACCGGGAGATAATGGTAAACCGCTCACATCTGCCCATGCCGGTCCAGTCATGCCGGGCATGAACATCGTTAAATCGCTTTCAATTTCGCCACCTTCGGTCAACACTTTGCCGGCTGCGAAACCTTTCATTTTATGCCCTAGATGCGTTTCTACCCCACAGCGCGCCATCTGTGCCAACAATGCCGTCACTGCTTGTTCGCCCAACCGTTGTCCCGGCGAAGTGGATGGATTAAAAAATACCAGACGAAACCGATTTCTACGCCCTTGCTGCCGTAAAAGTGTGTCAATGCCGAAGAGAAACTCAAAAACAGGTCCCCCACGTACCGCCGCCGGCTCGTTTGGATTCGTTGTAAATCCAAAAGCCAACGTTCCACCACTGAGGTCGTTTAAACGGTCAGTGTAAGTTTGAATATCCGAATAACTACTGCATGGCAAATAGGTATGCTCAATGCCGGGCAATTTTTTGATAAATCTTCCCCCCGATGCAATCAGTAAACTGTCAAAAGTAACTTCGCCATTGTCCGTTTTCACCAGACGAGCGAGCGGGTCTAACCCTGTCACCGTGGCTTGTTGATAGGTCACTTTATAGCGGTTAAAGAAGTTTTCTAAGGGAATGGTCAAATTTTGTTCGGTACGTTTGCCGGCAGGCACCCAAATCAAGCTGGGGTAATAAAATAACACCGGGCGAGATGCAATCAAGAGAAGGGGATCAGTGTAACCTGATTTTCTTAACTTTTTCACCGCAGTCAATGCAGCGAAACTAGAGCCAAGTATAACAATGGGGGGCATGGCTTTCCTCGTGATGATGTGATAAAAACTGTTACATTTCGGCTAACAACGATTCATAACCCGTGAAAACGCTCACTTTTGGGAATTTTGAAAATAAGATTTGAGCGGCGTAACTCCTACATTCGCAACTATTGTAAAGCATTTCGCCAACAGTAGCGAACGCAATTCATTTTATTGTGTCCATTATCGTGTGACGGTCGGTATCGTTGTTGTTATTCTGGAAATTGGGGGAATCTGGTTAAAAATGCGTAAGATGTTTATTTATCACTGTAAATTTATTCAGTCAAGGTATTGCGTCCGCGTTCCCCGTGAAAATATTCCTGCAACCACGGATGATCAAAATTCACCAATGTATTCAAAGGTTCAGCCGCAATCAACTTCCGGTCTGCCAACACTGCCACTCGATCTGTCACCTTCCACAACGTATCTAAATCGTGAGTGATAATCACAATCGTCAAGCCAAGCAATTGTCTTAATTGTAAAATTAACTCGTCTAATGCTGCGGCAGAGATAGGGTCTAAACCGGCAGTGGGTTCATCTAAAAATAAAATTTGTGGGTCTAATGCCAAGGCGCGGGCAACGGCAACTCGTTTATTCATTCCGCCACTGATTTGACTGGGATATTTCGCGCCAACTTCGACGGATAAACCGACCAATGCCAATTTCAGTGCAACGATTTCTTGAATAAAATCCGTGCTTAACTTGGTATGTTCTCGCAATGGGAGGGCAATATTTTCGGCAACGGTCAGCGAACTGAATAACGCACCATTTTGAAACATCACGCCACACACTTTGCGTAACCACAACGCTTGACTGTCTGATAACGTGAGAATTTCTTGCCCCAAAATTTCTATCGAACCTGCCGCGGGCTTTTCCAATAAGATCATTTCGCGCAATAACGTGGATTTGCCCGAACCACTGCCACCGATGATGGCAATAATTTCACCGGGGGCAATTTCTAGTTGTAGATTGTCGTGAATCGTGAGCTTGCCAAACCGCGTCACTAGGTTACTGACTTTGATAATCGGTTGCATTTAAATTTTCAATAAACTGAAAACAATAGAGAATATCGCATCGACAATGATGACCAGAAAAATGGCGCGTACCACACTGATGGTCACTTGTTCGCCCACGCTGTCTGCACCGCCACGCACTTGTAAACCTTGATAACAGCCGACTAAGGCGATAATGGCTGCAAAAACAGGAGCTTTGCTGATACCGATAAGATAGTGAGTGATGGGCACGGCTTGCGGGAATCGGTCTAAAAATTCGTAACTGCTGACACCTAAAGATAATTTTGCGACCAACATACTGCCCATCACACTCATGACATCGGCGTAAGCACAGAGCAAGGGTAGGGTAATAATGAGGGCGAATAATTTCGGTAATACCAATAATTCCAACGGAGCAATTCCCAAAGTACGCAATGCGTCAATTTCTTCAGTGATTTGCATCGTGCCGATTTGTGCAGCATACGCCGAGCCACTGCGTCCTGCGACAATAATTGCGGTCAACAGCGGGGCTAATTCTCGTAACAAAGTGATGCCAACCAAGTCAACGATGAAAATATTCGCGCCGTAAGTACGCAATTGCATTCCGCCTTGATACGCTAAAACTACGCCGATGAGAAAGGCAAGCAGTCCCACGATAGGCAGGGCGGTCACGCCGGAACTGTAGAGATTTGCAAGGAGGGCTTGCCAGCGAATGCGTTGGGGGTGGCGCAATACCCGTCCCAAGGTGATGGCGGTTTCTCAGATAAATCCAATAAATCCAATGAGTTGCTTCAGTTGGTCAACTGTGTGATAGCCAATTGTTTCAAGGAGGGAAAAACGGGGTGGTTGGGGCAGCGGTTGTAGCGTCGCGGCGTGAGTGGCGGCAAGTTGTAGTAATTGTTGCTGTTCTGGATTAAAACCTTGCCAAGTGATGTGATTGCCGGCTTGTTGCCATCGTTGCGTCCAACGCGTCAGTAACCATGCACCAGAAAGATCGAGTTGGGTAAGTTGTTGACCATCAATGAAAAATTCGGTGGGAGGCGTGAAGTGATGTAGCGTTGCTTCAAGGGTGGCGAGTTCAATCACCGTCCAAGTTCCGATACAATACAGGGTGTTATCCTTCCATTGCACTTCAGGCATTACTGTCGGAGTCATTCGCTTTGTTTTTAAAAAATATCTTGAATCAATAGAGTGAAAAACTGAATAAATTTCTTCGTGAGAAATAATTCCAAATAAAACAAACGGTTCTTCGTTCCAATGCTCCGAGGCTGTGAAAGAACCTCATTTTTTGGATTTTTGGTTATGTAAAATCAACAACTTACAAGTCAAAAATTGTCAATTTTGGGAGTTCTTTTACAGCCTCTCCACGTTGGAATGCAGCCCGGACGCTCCGCGTCACCGGTTCAAATTCTATGGGTTCAACCATCGGTATTTCGCTATCCATTTCGGCGGAGCAACAATTTTTCATCAAGATGATAAAAAGCAATCAGTTAAAAATAATCACGCGTGACGCTGGAGCGTCTGGGCTGCATTCCAACGCGGAGCATCGGAACGAGGAACTCTTTGTTTTATTTAATAAAAAGCTGCTGCACCGTCATTTATAGTGCCACATCAGTCAGGATGACAATATTTTTCAGAGGCTCAAACCTGTCAGGTTTCCGAAACTTGACAGGTTTAAAATAATCAAAAAATTAGTTATTTTTCAACATCATAACCTGCACAAATGATTTAATTTGTCCATCTGCATTAAACGCTATCGTGACATTACCATGAGGAATATAGCCATCTTTAATTTTTTCGTTGACTGCTTTAACCAATTGTTTATCATACGTTTCAACGACAATAATATATTTCTCGCCCATGAGAATCTCCTTTGGCTTGGTTAAAAATGAGTAGTGAACAATTGAGTCAATAAAATTAACATGTTGTAGCAAACTTTGGAATACACTCAAGAATTAAACTAATCCATGACGTTGAATATGCGTCACCACGCTCAATTGCCGCAATTGCCGCATCACACTGGCAAGTTGTTTACGGTTACGCAGACACAGGCATAATTTTAACAAACTGGTCGAAGCGTCGCGGTTTTCATTAGACAGTTTTTCAATATTCACGCCTAACTCCGCAAGTACATTGGCAATTTGTGCTAATGCCCCGCTTTGATTGCGTAATTCAACATGCAGTCCGACATGAAATATCCGTTGAATTTCCTTTTCCCACTGCACCATCAACAATAATTCGGGTTGTTTGTAATATTCTGCTATTTTTTTGCAATCATTGGTGTGTACCGTAATGCCATGTCCTTGCTGCAAAATTCCAACAATTTCATCATCAGGCAAGGGACAACAACAACGTGCGTAATTGACCAAATTACCTTCCGTGTTGCCAACGAATAACGACAAACTCGATTCATCAGGTTGCGCACAATCGGCACATTCCGTAAGCCGCTGCGCCACCAATACCGCCCCCACTTCACCCCACGCAATTTGTTTGAGCAGATTGTCAAAACTGGTGGCTTTAAATATCTGGCAAACATGTGTTTTTTGAGCGTCAGTCAAGGTGGTGATTGTCAGATGATAGTTATGCAAGTGCTTGTCTAATAACTGTTGTCCAATTTTTAAAGATTCGGCATCATCCAAACCTTTAAGATATTGATGAATTTGACTTCTGGCGCGGGCGGTGCGAACAAAATCTAACCAACTGGATTTGGGACGCTCACCTTTTGAAGTGTGAATTTTAACGACTTGTCCATTTTCGAGCGGTTTGTATAACGGCACGAGTTGATTATTGACCAACGTGGCAACACAGCGATGTCCGATATCTGTGTGAACTGCATAGGCAAAATCGACCGGTGTAGCATTCTTGGGGAGATTGATGATTTTTCCCTTCGGGGTGAAAACGTAAACTTCTTCCGGGAATAAATCCATTTTGACGTGATCAATGAAAATTTGTGAATCTTCACCGGCGGTTTTTTGAATGACCGCGAGATTTTTCAGCCATTCGATAGTGAATTGTTGCGCCCTAGTTGCCTCGCCAGCACCGGGATTAAATTGATATAAACCGTAACTGGTAATTCCTTTTTCCGCGAGTTCGTGCATAGAGTACGTGCCAATGGTGATCTGAATTTCACCAAAAGGACTGACCAATTCCGTATGTAACGATTGATAACCATTGGTTTTTGGGACAGCAATGTAATCTTTAAATTTATCAATCGCAGGTTTATACAAGGTATGCGCCACCCCTAATGCGCGATAACACGCATCAATATTTTTGACAGTCACATGAATTGCCAACTTTTTCGTGACTTGTTGGAAGGTTTTGCGATTGGCTTCGGTCGCTTTTTTTTCCTTCATCTGTAAATACGTGATGTAAATATTGGGCTTGCGTTGGTCAACTTCGGCATAAACTCCCAATTTTTCAAGACGTTCTAACAGTGCGGATTGGGTGGCGATACAGGATTCATCACGTTCCTGTTTCAATTGACAAAGATGTTGCAATAACACTTTATGACGATGCGGATACAACGCCGAAAAACTTAAATCTTGTAATTCGCAGCGAATTTCATTCATGCCCAACCGGTGCGCGATAGGGGCATAAATTTCCAAAGTTTCTTTGGCAATCCGCCGCCGTGAATCCGGTTTCATCACGCCCAACGTCCGCATATTGTGTAATCTATCCGCCAGTTTGATGATAATGACCCGCAAATCCCGACTCATTGCCACCATCATTTTACGAAAACTGTCCGCCTGCCGCTGTTCACGAGTTTGGGACGGCATTCGACTCAGTTTACTGACTCCATCTACCAATTCAGCGACTTGTTCCCCAAATTGCTGACGTAGTTCTTCTTTAGAAATATCAGTATCTTCCAACACATCATGCAGCAATGCCGCGACAATGGTTTGGACATCCATCCGCATTCGTCCCAACAAATACGCCACCGCGACCGGGTGAAAAATATACGCCTCCCCCGAACGCCGCAATTGTCCCTCATGAGCTTTCGCACTCACTTGATAGGCACGATAAACCTCATGAATTTGTTCAGGCTCTAAATACTGTTCCAATAAGTCACATAAGTGATTGATATGAACAGGATTTAGCTCGACAGGGACGAGGGGTTGCGCCATAGGACTGGTTTTATAATCCTCAACCAGATCGGCGAGAACTGTGCCCTGTAGTATTGATTTCATCAATGTTGTCATAAGTCAGTTTTCCTTCAGCTATTTCACGTAGAGCAATCACAGTCGGCTTGTCATTTTCAGCAGGGACGAGGGGTACTGCCCCCAAAGCAAGTTGGCGAGAACGCTTGCTTGCCAGCAACACCAAGCGAAACCGATTTCCAACACTATGTAAACAATCTTCGACGGTCAATCTTGCCATTACGCAATTCCTTAGGTATTAAAACAATTTAAAATATAAAATCGTTGCAGATACACAACAGTGTCGCTATTTTGTTGCTATCGTATTATAAATCGCTAATTTATTCAACTAATTTATTATTTAACTACGTTAAGAGAGGGTTCTCAACCAACTCATTCGCTTGGTGTATAAAACCGGTTTGATATTAGACCTGTTGCAAAAGCCCAATACTGAGAAAATTTTATTGTTTTAAATCAGTATGTTGACTTTAATTATGCAAAAGGTCTATTATTGAAACTCAGTAAAATTTGCACAAAACCGAGTAAAATTATACGGGGTGGATAACAGCATTGCCCACCAACATTTGATGAGCATAAAACGTTGGCTACTTGACTTAATTATGCAAACCAGATACCTATGTCCCGATATGCCAGCGTTACGAGTCAATTTCAAGATGTTGCAGACGGAGAAACTCCATACTTGAAGTCAGCTTCTTGCAAACATTGGTCAATTTCCGTCGCAAGCTGTAAAATCCAAGGTTCTACAAACATATTATCATGATAGACTGGAACTTCATAGAGTTGTACCGGCATCTCGGTCAACTTTTCCAATGTGGACGAATATTTCCACCGCCATTCAGATGACAAAAACAAAGTAATTTCCAACCCCGGCAAGGCAGTTGGCGTATAACGTTCTAATGCCTCATAAAAATGACTGATGAACGACATATCTTGCTGCTCCCGCGACACTTGCTTGCCCAGTTTTTTATACAATCTTTTAATCCAACGATTCAAACGCAACGACCAAGCTAAGTGGATAAAATACAACCTACTTGCCACTTTATGCCCAAGATAGCTCAAACCAAAAGTTTGGATATTGCGCCAATGCCGATACAGTCCAAAATACAAATCGTTAGGCTCCCAGATGCTATCAAGAAAGGCAACAAATCCCACCTGCTTGCCGCGCGCCATCAATTCCCTCGCCATTTCATAAACTATCGCAGTATCCGCACAGTAAGCACATAAATAATACGGACCTTCCGGTTGTAACCCTTCAATTTCCTTCACATAATACTGTGCGATAGATTCAATGCTCAGATTATTTCTAAATTCTGGACGATTTTGCAAGCCAAAAATATTCAAGCCGTAAACTGGATGTGTTTTTTTCATCAGTGGCGCGAGGACTCGTGCATAATTGGTTGAACCGACAAAGAAAAACGCCTTACTCTGTCCTTCCGGTCGAATGGGTTCTAACGCACACCATTCACGAGTATATCCCTGTGCCTTGATTAATTCTGCCAATTGCACGATGGTTGGATGTCGAAACAATGCCATCAATGGAATATCTTTATGAAAGATTTGTTGCAATTTATACAGCAAGGTCACGCCCAACAAGGAATGTCCGCCTAAATCAAAAAAATTGTCATCGACACTGATCGGGCGAGTATTCAGCAATTTCTCAAAGATAATCACCAGTTGTGCCTCAATCTCGTCTCGCGGGGCGACAAAAGTACGCGTCGAAAGTTGTCGATTTTGCGTTGGCTCCGGCAAGCTACGACGGTCGATCTTGCCACTGAATGTATGCGGTAAGCTGTCCATTTCGATCACAATGGCGGGAACCATGTATTCTGGCAACTTTTCCTGCAAAAACTCGCGCAAAATCTCGGCAAAGTTTTCACAAGGTGTTTTCAAAACCACATACGCCACCAAACGTTTATCGCCGGCAATTTCATGAATTACGACTGCAACTTCTTGAATTTGAGGATGTTGTGCCGCAGTAGCTTCGATTTCGCCCAATTCAATCCGAAAACCACGTAATTTAATCTGATTATCAGTGCGCCCCAAACATTCCAACACACCATCGTCATGATAGCGGGCTAAATCCCCCGTTTGATACAGTTTTGCAGTGTACATCCCATCATCGGCAGTCTGAAAGGGATTGTTGATAAATTTTTCTGCTGTCAATTCATCACGTTGCAGATAGCCGCGCGCCACCCCATCCCCCGTGATGTACAACTCACCCACGACACCAATGGGAACGGGTTGCAAATAACGATCTAAAATATAAATTTGAGTATTTTCAATCGGATAGCCAATCCATTCTGCAATTTTGCCCGGATTCGCATCAGCCGGTGCAGTCACTGGAACTGGGTAACAGGTTGACCAAACTGTAGTTTCCGTCGGACCGTACATATTCCATAACCGAGAACCGCGCGCCAACAATTGCTCTGCCAACTCAGTTGTCAAAGGTTCACCGCCACACAACAAGGTCAGGGCTGATTTTCCCTGCCAACCCGCCGCCAATAACATTCGCCAAGTGGCAGGTGTGGCTTGCATCACTGTAACCTCTGGTAATATCTTGATTAATTGCACTCCATCTATCGCCACCTCACGCGGCACTAAGACGACCTGCGCGCCGATGATAAGTGGAAAAAATAGCTCCAATCCGGCAATATCGAAAGAAATCGTCGTAATTGCTAAAAATTTATCCTGTGTAGTGAACTGAAACGTGTGTTGCATACTGAGCAAAAAGTTCACAAAACCTCGTTGCAACACTTGCACACCTTTTGGCTTACCCGTCGAGCCAGAGGTATAAATCACGTAGGCTAGATTTTCTAACTTCGTTGTATTAGTTAGATTTTCTGAACTTTCCTGAGCAATTTTATGAGCATCGCGGTCTAAGCAAATCACCGTTTCAATAGATTTGGGTAATTGCGATAACAGTGAATTTTGAGTCACGAGGATGCGTAATTGCGAATCTTCCAGCATAAATGCCAATCGTTGCGCGGGATAGACTGAATCTAAAGGAATATAAGCCCCTCCTGCTTTCAAAATTCCCAGCAAACCGATCAGCATCGACAAATGACGCTCGGTGTAAATCCCAACAAATACGTCTGGTTGTACGCCATGTTTGCGTAAATAATGTGCTAATTGGTTCGCTTGTTGATTTAAATGACGATAGTTCAGCGTTTGCGTCCCAAAACGAACTGCTATGGCATCGGGAGTTTTTTCTGCTTGTTGTTCAAAAAGTTGCTGTACCGATAACGTTGAATAAGGGCGTTGGGTCGCGTTCCATTGTTTGAATAATTGCTGTTCTTCTGGCGTAACGAGCGGAATCGTCGAGATTTTTTGGTATGGATCGGTCGCGACTTTTTCTAACACTAACTGTAGATGAGCAATCAAGCGTTGCACCGTCGATTCTTTAAATAAATCAGTATGATATTCGACAATGCCGTTGAGCCCCGTGCTGGTTTCTTCCAAAAATAGCACCAGATCAAATTTGGCAGCGACCTGTTTGATATTGAGCGCGGTGGCAGTGATGCCGGGCAGTGCCAACTCTTGCGTCGGGATATTTTGGAACGCGAACATGACTTGAAATAACGGCGAAAAGTTTAAATTGCGTTCGGGATGTAATTGTTCTATCAGGATTTCAAACGGTAAATCTTGATAAGTATAGGCATCCAGCGCGACTTGCTTCACTTGGGCGAGTAATTGTAAAAAATCGTGTTGCTGTTGTAATTGTACGCGCAGTATCAAGGTATTAACAAAAAATCCAATTAAATCTTCTACTTCAGTACGATTCCGCCCCGCGATGGGAGTCCCTAGAGCGATGTCTTGTTGTCCCGTATAACGATGGAGTAATACATAAAAACCCGCCAATAGCGTCATAAACAGGGTCGCCCCGGCGTTTTGACTGAGTTTTTTAAGATTATCGAGCAATATTTTGGGAAAAGTGAAAAATAGCCGCGCCCCACGAAAAGTTTGTAGTGTCGGACGCGGGTAATCGGTAGGTAGCGGTAGCGATGGCGGCGAACCTGTAAGCTGTTGTTTCCAATAATTAACTTGTTTGTGAAGCACTTCCCCTTGTAAATATTGTCGTTGCCACCGAGTAAAATCCGAATATTGAATTGGTAATGCCGGCAAACGTGTCGTGGGGTCGTGATAGAGTTTTGTTAATTCTTTGAAGAAAATACCGAGTGACCACCCATCGGCAACAATATGATGAATAATTAGAATAAAAATAGTTTCTGATTCAGAGAGTTGTAATAAAGTTGCACGCAATAATGGTGGTTGAGTTAAATCGAAGAGACGTGACAATTCCACAGTCGTTAATTTTTCTACTTCAATGGCTTGGGTCTCAGTAGGGAGAGCACGTAAATCATGATTTATTAACGATAAAGTGAGTTGCGGATGTACCTTTTGCACCGGAGCTTCATTTTGGGTTGTAAAAGTGGTGCGAAGGCTGGCATGTCGTTGAATAATTTGGTTTAAACAAGATTCTAAACGCGTAATTGAGAGGTGTCCAACCAAGCGATAGGCACTGATAATATTGTACGCAGGATTATTTGGTTCAAGTTGGTCAAGTAACCATAAACGTTGTTGTGCAAATGAAATGGGATAACTCTTTGGTTGTGTAGATTTTTCTTGTAACAACTGTGCCAGCAACGCTCGCTTTTGTTCGGCGGTCAGTTGGTCTAATTGTTCTGCGTTCATGCCGTTCTCCGTGTCTGAACCATCATTTTTTTAATTAACATAATGGGTTACGTCAATATCTTTATCAAGACACGCTAATAATTTATCTGGTTTTAAGCAATCCAACTTCCTAAAATGATGGTATGACAGATTTTTATTAACTAAAACAAACAGTTCCTCGTTCCGATGCACCGGCGTGGGAACGAGAATCTCTTTGTTTTATTTGAAATAATTTCTTATCATGAAATTTCGTTGTTTGAATTTGAGTTCTCGAATAACATCAATTTTTATTTCTTTTTCCTTAAAATCAATGGCTTTGAACTCCTAAACTGGTTATGAATTCTTCCACTTGATGTTACAACCTAAACTGGGTTTCTGTTCAGAATCAATCGGTTGTCCTGCCAGTAATGCGTCCAATGCGGCTCGTAAATCTTTGCCTGTCACGGGAATGTCGTTGCCCGGACGAGAATCATCTAATTGCCCACGATAGACACATTTCATTTGATTATCAAAGAGATAAAAATCCGGTGTGCAGGCAGCATCGTATAATTTTGCGACGGCTTGCGTTTCGTCGAACAAGTAAGGAAAATTGAAGTTCCATTGTTCCGCTACGATTTTCATCTGTTCTGGAGAATCTTCAGGATAATTCGCCACGTCATTGGAATTAATCGCGATGATGGATACGCCGCGCGGAATGTAATCTTGCCCCAGTTTTGCCAATTCGTCCTTGAGATGCTTCACAAAGGGACAATGATTGCAAATAAACATAATCAATATCGCTACTTGCGATTTCAATTGTTGCAAATTTTCGGTCGTTCCCGTCGCTGGATTGAGCAAATGGAAATCGGGCGCGAGGGTGCCGAGTGGTAACATATTTGAGGGGGTTCTTGCCATATTTTACGCACCTGACTGGTGGGAGTTTTTCAGAAAAATTTCAGATTCAGATTGCTACATACAGAGACAAAACTTCTTATTTTATTAAAGCTAACGTTTTGTTTTGAAAAGCTCATTGCTAGGAAAAGACGACTACATTTCATTTTGATAGGCTTGATACAATGAAACCACTCTTTTGACATAATCCTTGGTTTCACGATACGGCGGGATTTGATAGCCATAACGCTTTACTGCATTTTCACCGGCGTTATAACCTGCCAAAGCCAACTCCATGTTATTATTAAACATTTCTAACAAATCTCGCAAATAACGCGCGCCACCGTAAATATTTTCCACAGCATCCGTGCGATCCTGAACCCCATAACGTTGCGCTGTGCCGGGCATCAATTGCATCAATCCCGTCGCTCCTTTGGGAGAAACGGCGCGAGGATTGTAGGCGGATTCGACTTGAATGACTGCATGTAATAACGCTGCTTCCACGTTGGTTTCTACCGCGGCACTTTTCACTAAGTCCGCGTAATCGCTAAATTTTCTACGCATCACATCCAACGCGGGATAATTGCCCCCCGCCAACGGTTGCAACGTACCATTGCCATCATAAATCAGTCGATAGCGAACGTCTAATTGCCGATCCGCAAGGTGCACTGTGCCCTCGTTATCGATGAATTTGTAAATACGCACCGATGCAACCATCTGATCATACGAGGCTTGTGCTGATTTTTTCGACGGTTGAGGTTGTCCTGGCAGGCGGTCAGTAAAGTTAATCACCCCGCGTTCGTCCACATAACGATAAATGGCATCTGTTGCAATCGCATCATTGAGCCATAAAAATAGATTGCATAGTAGGGATAAATGGATAAAACACGATTTTTTCATAATCTTCAACTTGACAGCGATTCTTAAGAAACGATTTGAGATTATAGCGGTAACTGTCTGAAAATGTAACATCCTCGCCGCGTGATACTGAAAAAAAAGGTTAAGCGTGATCAATGCGAATAAATTACGAATAAAATCAATTGATTGTGCGTGAGCATTTTAATAAATTTCGCACTTGCTCAGTTTCTTGAATATTTGCCATTATTTCGTTGCAATCTCTGTGACACGTAGCCAATCACAAGTAATCTCTCCCGCCATACATTGCATCATCGGGTTAGGACATTGTTCTGCTTGAGTAAAATGTCGTGAGGCGGTTTGCCCCTGTAAAGTAACTATTTGCCCTTCTAATTTTACTAACTGTGCTTGTAGCTTATCAAAATCTTCACTTTTATTTTCAAAAATGGGGTCACGTAGCGAATTGATGATGTAGCGCTTATCTTTGACAATGAGCGCATAATAGCTTGAACCCCCTTGACAATAACTTTCGTTGCTTTTTTGCCACTCGGCTTTCACCAATTTTCCTGTAAAATCTTGCAGTTCGCCCAATTCCACGCGAGAAACCGGCGGTTCAATTGCCTTGTCTGGGGGAGCAGTCCGTCTGGTTTGCGGTCTCGGTGCGGGTTCAGATTCGTCAAGCATCGGTTCATCGTCGGTTTGTGTCCCGATAGCGTCAAATTTTGGCGAACCGAGTAGGTTTTGCATTTTATGCTGTGGCGATAAGGTGTTACGAAACGATTGCGTGGCTTGTTCACTGCCAATGCCCATTTCGGCGGACACGGAAAAATGCAGCGCGCCGAGAGCCAAGAGAATGATTTGACGATATTTCATGTGAAAAAATTCCTAAACGACGCTAAAAGGATGGTCTGAATCAGAATTCACAGAATTTTAGAATTTTCAGAATAACGTCAAATTGAATGCTGTTGATTTTCATTCTGCGAATTCTAAAATTCTGAAAATTCTGATTCAGACAGAGTTCCTTGATTCAAATAAAATTAATCAGTTTGACCGTGACAATGTTTGTATTTTTTGCCCGATCCACAAGGACATGGCTCATTCCGCCCAATTTTGCGCTCATTTCTCACAAAGGGTTGATGCACGGGCTCTTCTGGACGTGCCGCCGCTTGTCTTTCAGCATCATCGGCATATTCATTGGTCAAACCGTCAACGCGGGCGTGTTGAAATTCCATCGGCACTGCTTGTCGCCGTTGTTGTTCAATCGCTTCCACTTCTTGTTCGGCACGAATCTGCACTTTCGAGACGATATCAATCACATCTTCTTTCACCCGTCCGAGCAAACGTTCAAACATTTCAAAGGCTTCGCGCTTGTATTCCTGCTTCGGATTTTTTTGCGCATAGCCCCGAAGATGAATGCCTTGACGGAGATAATCCATTGCAGCAAGATGTTCTTTCCAATGTCCATCTAAAATTTGCAACATGATGGCTTTCTCAAAATGTCGCATCACGGACATGCCAACTTGCTGTTCCTTATCCACATACACCGTTTCAATATGGTCTAAAATCCGTTTGCGCAGGGGCTCTTCATGCAATTCAGGTTCGTCGTGTAACCATTGCGTAATCGGCAATTTGACCGCAAACCGTTGTTCTAACGCTGCTTCTAATCCTTCAGTATCCCACAATTCTTCTAAACTGCTGGGAGGAATGTAGGTATTAATCACCGCAGTCAACACGTCATAACGGATGGCTTTTATCGTTTCTGAAATATCTTCAGATTCCATCAGTTCATTGCGTTGCTCGTAAATCACTTTGCGTTGATCGTTGGCAACATCATCATATTCAAGCAGTTGTTTCCGAATGTCAAAGTTACGCCCTTCGACTTTGCGTTGTGCATTTTCAATTGCCTTCGTGACCCAAGGATGTTCAATCGCTTCGCCTTCTTCCATACCCAACTTTTGCATGATGCTGGTGACGCGGTCGGAGGCAAAAATCCGCATTAACCCATCTTCCAGCGAGAGATAAAACCGACTCGACCCCGGATCGCCCTGCCGTCCCGACCGTCCCCGTAACTGGTTGTCAATCCGCCGTGATTCATGCCGCTCTGTACCGACAATGTGCAAGCCACCCGCCGCTAACACTGCATCATGTCGTTGTTGCCACTCATTTTTCAGTCGTTGCACTTCTTGCGGATCCGTATTTTCACCCAACGCGGTAATTTCACCCTTCACATTGCCGCCGAGCACAATATCCGTTCCCCGTCCTGCCATATTGGTTGCAATGGTGACGGTGCCCGGACGACCGGCTTGTGCGATGATATGCGCTTCATGTTCATGAAATTTCGCATTTAAAACTTGATGCACAATTTTTTCTTTCTGCAACAATTCCGCAAGTTCTTCAGAACTTTCAATCGACGCAGTACCCACTAAAACAGGTTGCCCACATTTTTGACAATCTTTAATATCTTCAATAATCGCGGCGTATTTTTCCCGCTTGGTGAGATAGACCAAATCGCCTAAATCTTTGCGAATCATGTCGCGGTGGGTGGGAATGACGATGACTTCTAAACCGTAAATTTGTTGAAATTCAAAGGCTTCCGTATCCGCCGTCCCGGTCATGCCCGCAAGTTTTTCATATAACCGGAATAGGTTTTGGAAAGTGATCGAGGCAAGGGTTTGATTTTCATTTTGAACTGGGACATGTTCTTTCGCTTCAACCGCTTGATGTAGCCCATCTGACCAACGCCGCCCGGGCATGGTGCGACCGGTAAATTCATCAACAATAATCACTTGACCGTCGCGAACGATGTAGTCAATATTACGACGAAACAAGGTGTGGGCGCGCAACGCGGCGTTAATGTGGTGCATCAACATAATATTGGCAGTGTCATACAAACTGTGTCCGGGGCGCAAAATCTCCGCCTGCATCAAAAGTTCTTCGATGTGTTGATGCCCTTCGTCGCTGAGCACCACCTGTTTGCCCTTTTCATCAACGTAGTAATCGCCTGGCACTTCTTCCTCATCATCTTTGTGCGGTTCGCGCGCTTGTGGCTTGAGTTTGGGGATGATCTCGTTGATTTGACCGTAAAGATCAGAACCGCCTTCAGAAGGACCCGAAATAATCAAGGGCGTGCGCGCCTCATCAATCAAAATAGAATCCACTTCGTCGATGATCGCGTAGTGTAATTTGCGTTGCATCCGCTCATTGACGTTGAAAGCCATATTATCGCGCAGGTAATCAAACCCAAATTCATTATTCGTACCATAGGTAATATCGGCATTGTAGGCAGCTTTTTTATCTTCTGGACTTTGCCCGGATAAAATCACCCCGACATTCATGCCTAAAAATTGATAAATTTGCCCCATCCATTCCGCATCCCGTTTGGCTAAATAATCATTCACCGTCACGATATGCACGCCCTTGCTGGTCAACGCGTTGAGGTAAGCAGGCAGGGTTGAGACTAAGGTTTTTCCTTCACCAGTACGCATCTCAGCGATTTTATTATCATTCAGCACCATTCCACCAATCAGCTGCACGTCAAAGTGGCGCATTTCCAAAGTACGTTTGCTGGCTTCACGCACGGTCGCAAAGGCTTCTGGCAACAGGTTGTTTAACACCTCGCCTTGATCTAAACGCTGTCTGAATTCTACGGTTTTCGCGCGCAGTTGCTCATTGGTGAGCGCGGCGAATTGGGGTTCTAAGGAGTTGATATGATTGACAACTTTAAACAAACGTCTAACGATTCGGTCATTCCGACTACCGATGAGTTTTTTGATAAAATTAAACATGATGAAATTGGTAATTTAAGCCAAAAGGTTGAGTTTCATGCCAAAACAAATATGTGGATTAGCGACGGTATCGGGTATTGTGGAAGCATTCTAGGTCGTGTGTCAAGTCCATTTTTTAGGGGCGTTAGATGCCGTCAGAAATTCGAGTGTTTACAACATGCGATGAAATAGTGGTCGGGAATGAGTTTATCAATGGTCACGATTAAATTTGCAGGGTTGACAACTATCACTGATTTTGTTATCATTCATAACAGTTTGTTACCGATTGTAATCGATTTAATGTTGTATTTCAAGTATTAAGCACGTAGTAATGGACTACATCTTATAAAAAAACCAATGTGTTTTACGGCGAGAACCAAGCCTATGATGACATTGTTTACAAACGTAGTCCCATGATTTAACAACATAAACAGATATAGTTGTTAAGACTATCAAGCTTGTTCCTACGAAAGTAGGAGTCCACGACACGATCCGGCGGGACTATAAACTGCACGTAAAGGTGACGTAAGGCTTGAGCAATCAAGCAGTTGCGTTGACGACGTGAACAAAGTGAGAATCATTCGCACATCTTATGTTAATATTTATTAGCTTTTTAGGATCGGCATGTTGCAAAACTGAGCGTGTTATTATAAACTACTCGGATTGCAAAATTAGCTTTTTTCGCATCCGTCTGACTTGAATCTCAAAAAGATAAATCATTCTGCTCCGGTCGAAAGAGATATGTTGATAATTCAACAGGTTGCAAATTCTGCTTTCTTGTCAAGAAGTTTTGCTATTAATTGAATGATAAAGAAAATTTCGATTAAAAGCGGATTTTTTACGGAAAGATTAAAAAAGTTTGACAAAGTGTTTCGTTTCCTGCATAATGTCATCTTCAACGCGGTACAAAATAAAGTTCTCACAAAAAGCAAATTTGGCTATGTAGCTCAGTCGGCTAGAGCACAGCACTCATAATGCTGGAGTCGGTGGTTCGAATCCACCCATAGCCACCATTTTCATCATCCTTGATATCTCTCTCCACATCAGGGAGTTCCCCCAAAATGAATCAGCCTCTCGCCACTCGCGGTATGCACCATGTTGCGCTTAATGTTGAAGATTTAGCCGCATGTGAACATTTTTACGTTGATCTGCTCGGAATGCGTGTAGAATGGCGACCCGACGCAAATAGCTTGTATCTTTCCAGTGGGTCTGATAACCTCGCGCTACACAAGACATCTGTCGCTCTGCATGATGGAACACAACACTTAAATCACATTGGTTTTATCATCGCATCTCCGGCTCAAGTGGATGAATGGTATCATTTTTTACTTGATCACCAAGTACGCATGAAGACCACGCCACGCCAACATCGCGATGGTGCTTACAGTTTTTATTGTTTTGATCCCGACGGCAACACGGTGCAGATGATTTATCACCCGCCCTTAGTGCCCGCTGCGGCAATCTCATAAGAGTCATGTTGATGGGAAAAAAATCGAAAAAAATGAAAATCAAACTCCAAGGTTTCAACAATCTCACGAAAACCTTGAGTTTTAATATTTACGATATTTGTTACGCGAAAACCGCGAAACAGCGTAAACGGTATATTGATTATATTGATGATGTGTATAATGCCGAACGGTTGACACAGATTCTCACTGATGTATCCAACATTATTGGTGCGAATATCCTCAATATTGCCCGTCAAGATTATGATCCGCAAGGGGCAAGTGTCACTATGTTAATTTCCGAAGGGGAAATGGCATGTGATAGCCCTCACTCGGATCAAGATGATGCAGTTCCCGGTCCCCTGCCTGATTCTGTCGTCACGCACTTGGATAAAAGCCACATCACCGTCCATACTTATCCCGAGAGTCACCCCGATAATGGTATCAGTACCTTTCGTGCAGATATTGACGTTTCTACCTGTGGTCGCATTTCGCCGTTGAAAGCGTTGAATTATCTGATTCACAGTTTTGATTCTGATATCGTCATCATGGATTATCGGGTGCGTGGTTTTACCCGTGACAAGGGCGGACGCAAGCACTATATTGATCACAAAATCAATTCGATCCAGAATTTTATTTCTGAAAAGACTAAGGCGATGTATCAACTCGTTGACGTGAATGTGTATCAGGAAAATATTTTTCACACCAAGATGATTTTGAAAAATTTCAAATTGGACAACTACTTGTTTGATATTTCTTCAGAAGATTTATCATCCGAGGAAATTGAAAAAATTGAGCGGCGATTGCAGCATGAAATGATGGAAATCTTTTACGCTGAGAATATGCCAAGCAAGGTTTAATCTCCCCCCTCAAAACAACGTCATACTCTGCAAATCGTGGTGATGACGTTGTTTCTTTCTTATGATTTTTAAAGATTTTCTCGTGTGCGGGTGTTAGAACGGGGAACTGTTTGATTGAATAAAAATCTACCACATTGTCAAGTTCGATTGCTGACAACCAAATAATAAAATTATTTTTTGCAGTGCCATGCGTCACCCCTCCCACTTTTCGTCGGCTCAGAATCCAAAAGATGTACCCACAAAACTATCTATTAGGCGTGTTATTCATTCTCATCTCGGAATTCATGTTTGTTTCCATGTCCGCAGTGGTCAAGGTGACATCCGTCCACGTTCCCAGCGAAGCCATTGTATTTTTTCGTAATTTTTTCGCAATCTTGATCTTACTGCCTTGGATGCTACATCGTGGAGTCAACGTGCTGAGTTGGCAACAAATGCGGTTACATTTTTTACGCTCCCTTTCCGGTTTGGGTGCAATGTATTGTTTTTTCTACACTATCGCGCACATTCCACTGGCAGAAGCTTCGTTGCTCAAATTAACCATGCCGTTTTTCCTACCGATACTCAGTATTTTCTGGTTGGCAGAAGCGGTATCGTTGCGAGTCATCTGGGCAATTATTGTCGGATTTATCGGAGTAGCGATCATTTTGAAGCCGGGCACCATCACATTTTCCAGCGTCTCCCTCATCGCATTATTAGGGGGATTATTTGCTGCCGTCGCCACCAGCACCATTCGCCGCATGTCCGCGGTTGATTCCAGCATCAATATCGTATTTTATTTCGCAGTTATTGGCAGTGTATTTTCCGCTATCCCATTGTTTTGGAGCGAATTTATTCTAACCTACCACGCCATGATGCTGTTATTTGCCGTCGCGATTCTTGCCACAATTGCACAACTGGTCATGACGTATGCCTACCAAATTGCCCCCGCCGCCAGCATTGGACCATTCAGCTATGTCTCTGTTATCTTTGCAACAAATTTTGGTTGGTGGTTTTGGCACGAACAAGTTGACTATTGGTTTTTCATGGGCGCGAGTTTGATCATATTCGCAGGTATTTTATTGATTCTCAACGATAAAAAGCCAGTTTTAGCGGAATCACCCTCATCAGATTAATTGTTTGCGCGCGAATTTCACCTTATTTAACTCATCATTTCTCAATTTCATGCAACGTACTGATTTTAATTTTGAATTACCTGAAAACCTGATCGCGCAATATCCGTGTGAACCACGCAGTCACAGCCGTTTGTTACATCTTGAACCGGAAACGGGAAAATGTCGCGATTATCACTTTTTTGATTTACCTAACTTGTTGCAAAAAAACGATTTATTGGTATTTAACGATACAAAAGTAATTCCTGCGCGCCTCTTTGGGCAAAAAACAACCGGTGGTAAAATTGAAATTTTGGTGGAAAGTATTTTGGATAGCCAGCATATTTTGGCACAATTGCGTCCAAGTAAATCAATAAAATTAGGTGCTTATATTCACTTAACTGATAATATTCAAGCCATCGCGGTTGAACGACGGGATAACTTCTTTGTATTGCAATTTTTAGATCCGCGACCGGTGTTAGAAATTTTACAACTTATCGGACATATTCCCTTGCCGCCGTATATTCAACGTCCAGATACTTTGCAAGATAGCGAACGTTATCAAACAGTTTATGCGCGACATCCGGGGGCAGTGGCAGCACCTACCGCAGGTTTACATTTTGATGAGGCATTATTGCAACAATTGCGAGAACAAGGTGTGGATATGGCATTCGTGACGCTGCATGTGGGCGCGGGCACCTTTGCACCGATACGAGTCAATGACTTATCACAGCATCAGATGCACCAAGAGCATATTATTGTGTCGGCGGCGGTTTGTGAACAAATTGCCCGAACTCGACAAAAAGGTGGGCGAGTGATTGCGGTGGGGACGACCTGTGTGCGTGCGTTAGAAACTGCGGCTCAGAATGGAAAATTGCAACCTTATCAAGGACAAACTCGGTTATTTATTACACCGGGCTATCAATTTCATCTGGTTGACGCTTTGGTCACAAATTTTCATTTACCAGAATCAACTTTGTTAATGTTGGTTTGTGCCTTCGCAGGACAGCAAGCGGTGTTGGCGGCGTATCGTTATGCGGTGCAACAACAGTATCGGTTTTTTAGTTATGGGGACGCGATGTTTTTATGCAAGGCAATTTAAATATTAAAATCAATGACTTAAAAATTTACCTCTCTATCTCAACATGCACCTAAACAAAATGAAAGAAGCAAGAGCTGATAAATCAATCTGTTAATGCTTTGTTGCCTGCTGATACAAAATCACATCAGATATTTTATTCATTTAAACAAATTCTTAAGTTGTGTTTGATCAGCAAATGGACGGTTATAACAGCAATTGTCTAAATAAATCTTCATATTGCCACTCAATTCAATTGTTCAATGTTCAAGTGATCCGTCCTGTAAGCATAAGTTAAAACGCTATCATTTTGTAATTTCGCCCCATTCTCGCTACACTATGCACAGTTACAAAATCAACCGAGAAAAACCAGTGAGCGAGTACAAACACACTTTACACCTGCCTCAAACTGACTTCCCCATGCGCGGCAACCTGCCCCAACGTGAGCCTGAGATGCTGAAACGTTGGCAGGAACTCAATATTTATCAACAACTTCGTGAGCAACGCGCCGGGCAGGACACCTTCATTCTGCACGATGGTCCCCCGTATGCCAATGGTGATATTCACATCGGTCATGCGGTCAATAAAATTCTCAAAGATTTCATTGTCAAAGCCAAGTCCATGAATGGCTTAGATTCTCCCTATATTCCGGGCTGGGATTGTCACGGACTGCCTATTGAATTGCAGGTGGAAAAAAATCTCGGCAAAAAACAAGTCTCGCCGCGTGAATTTCGTGATGCTTGTCGGGAATATGCGCGGCAACAGATTGAAAAACAAAGTAAAGATTTTCAGCGATTGGGCGTGATGGGCGATTGGGCAAATCCGTATCTAACAATGGACTTTAAAACTGAAGCAGACATCGTGCGGGCTTTGGGCAGAATTATCGCAGCGGGTCATGTCGATAAAGGGTTTAAACCCGTGCATTGGTGCAGTGAATGTGGCTCGGCATTGGCAGAAGCAGAAGTTGAATATGAAGATAAAACGTCGCCCGCGATTGATGTGCGTTTCCAAGTGGTTGATGAAGCTGAAGTTAGCAAACGTTTTCAGATCGCCGCGTGTTCACAAACTTCAATTGTTATTTGGACGACCACACCTTGGACTTTGCCAGCAAATCAAGCAGTTGCACTCCATCCTGAACTTGAATATGTCCTCATTGCGCATCAACAAGACGGCGTGACTGAACATTTAATTTTAGCCGAAGCCTTGTTAAACAGTTGTTTGCAACGCTATCAGATTGAAAATTATCAAATTGTGGCGCGCTGCGTTGGGCAAGATTTAGAACACCTTAAACTCAAGCATCCATTTTATGCGCGGGAAGTGCCTGTTATTCTTGGCGATCATGTTACGACAGAAGCAGGAACGGGCGCGGTGCATACGGCTCCGGGGCATGGTTTGGAAGATTATATTGTGGGATTGCGCTATCACTTGCCGATTGATAATCCTGTCGGTGGTGATGGGAAATTCCTGCCGCATACCGAAATCTTTGCCGGCGAGCAGGTATTTAAAGCCAATGATCACGTCATCGAAGTGTTGCAAGCGCATCGTAAGTTATTGCATCATGAGAAGATTCGCCACAGTTACCCGCATTGTTGGCGGCATAAAACGCCCATTATTTTCCGTGCTACGCCGCAATGGTTTATCAGCATGGAAAAACACCAATTGCGTCAACAAGCGTTAGAAGTGATCCAAGCGGTTGATTGGACACCAGAATGGGGCGAACAGCGCATTGTTGGCATGATTGAAAACCGTCCGGATTGGTGTATTTCTCGACAACGGAATTGGGGTGTGCCGATCACGGTGTTTGTGCACAAAGAAACGGGGGCATTGCATCCACAGACGCTTGAATTGATTGAAAAAATCGCACAGCAAATTGAAAAAATTGGGATTGATGCGTGGTTTGAGCTGCAACCGACGGAATTACTCGGTGACGATGCACAACACTATGATAAAGCAAGCGATACGCTCGACGTGTGGTTCGATTCTGGGGTGACTCATGCGACGGTGCTGGAAACCCGTGATGAGTTGTGTGTACCGGCGGATTTGTATTTGGAAGGTTCGGATCAGCATCGCGGTTGGTTTCAATCGTCCCTGTTGACTTCGGTGGCAATGCGACACGGTAAAGCCCCTTATTCTGGCGTGTTGACTCATGGTTTTACGGTCGATGCCAAAGGGCGTAAGATGTCGAAATCCTTGGGAAATGTGATTGCCCCGCAGGATGTGATCAAAAATTCTGGCGCGGATATTTTACGGTTATGGGTGGCGGCGACCGATTATCGTGGCGAAATTACGGTTTCCAATGAAATTTTAACTCGGATTGCTGAGGCTTATCGGCGGATTCGCAACACGTCACGGTTTTTATTGGCAAATTTGGCGGGCTTTGATCCTGCAACCGATAGGGTGTCTCGTGAAAATATGTTGGCGTTGGATCGTTGGGCGGTGGATAAAGCCTATCATTTGCAGCAAGAAATTATCAAAGCCTACGACAGCTACAATTTTCATGTCGTGTATCAAAAAGTTCATCATTTCTGCACAGTTGAGATGGGGAGCTTGTATTTAGACATCATCAAGGATCGACAATATACGTGTCAAAAAGACAGTGTTGCCCGTCGTTCTGCGCAAACTGCGTTATTTCACATTATTGAGGCGTTAAGTCGTTGGTTGACACCGATTTTAAGTTTTACCGCAGATGAAATTTGGCAATATATTCCCGGCGCGCGTGGGAAATCGGTGTTGTTAGAAACGTGGTATAACGGCTTGTTTCCATTGGATGAAAATAGTGTTGTTGCCGCGCCGACGTGGGATAAAATTTGGGTGATTCGTGAAGCGGTGAGCAAGGAATTGGAAAAATTGCGGGCTGTGGAGGTGATCGGGGCAGGATTGGAAGCGGAGGTGCATCTGTATTGCGATCATCATACGGTTGAATTGTTGTCTGTGCTGCAAAATGAATTGCGTTTTGTATTGATCACTTCCTATTCGCATTTACATCTGGCAGAGCAACGCCCGGAAGATGCGGTGAATTATGAAGGTTTTTGGGTGAAGGCGCAGCGGTGTGAGCATAAAAAATGTATTCGTTGCTGGCACTTACGTGAGGACGTGGGCGCAAATGCAGAGCATCCAGAATTGTGTGGGCGGTGTGTGGAAAATGTGGCGGGGGTGGGTGAAGTGAGATTGTTTGCGTAAATGAAGGATGTTTGAACCCTAATTCGTTTTGAGTAAATTACGCGAATTGGGGCTCAAACGATGAATTAATTTTATAAATTTAGACCTATTATTGAGTCTATAAAGGGGATTCATCTTAATTATAACCCCAACAAATTGCTCTGCCGTCGCTTTAGAATTACGTCTTAGATCATTAGTGGTTTTAGCCAATTTTCAACTCGGACATGGGGATAGCGTCTAAAATCACTTTCGTTATTGGTAACTACAATCAGATTCATCGCAACGGCTTGTGCTGCAATCAATTTATCTAAAGCATCTGCCTTTTTATCGCGAGTGGCATAACGAATACTGGCATAAACATGAGCCGCCGCCGACTCAAACGGTAATATCGGAATAAGTTCTAATAAGGCATTGAGTGCTTGTTGATTTTGAAAACGAGTTTCTTCCGCACAACAAACAATACCATACTCCAACTCTGCCAGTGTAATTGCTGACATCACGATATCACCTTGATGACATGCTGCAAATCGTTCTGCCACTTCGGGCGGTTGACGTTTCATTAGGTAAATACATATATTTGTATCTAATAGATATTTCATAGACCATCACGCTGTTGTTCACCTTGCTCATCTCTGCCATCCACCATAAAATCAGGACTGAAGGCGGCAAAACACGACATGAGATGGGTGAGCTTTTGAGTCAGCACTGGGCGAATCAGGAGTGAGCTACCAACTTGTAAAATTTCATAATTCTTTTCAGCGAGTTGCAGTTCTTTGGGAATATGCACTATCTGCATTCCATCTTGAGTTGATATTCTGGCTAACATGATGCCTCTGCTTTAAAAACAAGGTTGTCATAACTGCATCTTCTTGTTTTGGCGAATGGTAAGAATTATGGTTAGAAAGTTCTGAACCGTATTTTGTCTGAATCAGAATTGACGGAATTTTAGAATTTTCAGAATGAATACCAAGCGATAATCAAAAAGTTGTCATGATTTATTGCCGTTATTCTGGAAATTCACAAATTCTGAAAATTCTGATTCAGACAAGAAATTTTACTTTTCAACTTCAGTGGCAAAGATTTCAACTTGTTTTGAGAAATGCAGGTCGATTATTGGGGCGTTCACAGGTGAAGAACAACCTGATGGTAAAGTTGGGACGGTTGAAGTTATAAAAGAAGGGCTACCTATTAATGTTCCAATATTCGCACCCGCTGAACCCGTATTCGCAACCGTTGTTCCACTACCTTCATCAAAGCTGTAATAGTGAGTTGGGCTTGTGGCTGAATAAGTGCCGCATCTCAGCTTAGGAATATCAGCGTCTACCAGCGCACTGTTAAACACTTTCAAATCATCGATTGAGCCAGAGAACCAATTACTCGTGCCTATGAGGCTAGCAATGTGGGTGCTTGTTGAATTTCCATTAGCAAAATTACTTGTTGACCAAGTAATTGAGCCATCTGGTACGCCGTCGACGTAAATTTTACCTGTAGTAGAACTCACCGTAGCGGCAATATGTGTCCATTGGTTAAGCGTCAAAGAAATCCCACCAACCCGTGATTCCCAACTCCCACCACTTCTACCCAATTCAAGCTTACCGCCATTTAACCTGAATTCAAGATGTCCCGTTCCTCCATCGCCAGTATAGAACCGGTTTGACATCTTTAAAACCAAACCAAACAGGTTTATACCGGAAA
>DYNO01000131.1:0-3117 GCA_020721025.1 Thiomargarita sp.
TGGGTTATAGACCTGTTTCACTTGGTATTAAAGATTTCAAATCGGTTCTATATCGCATCCGTTAATGACCGTTATCAATTATTTCGGTAACAGGATAAAGCACACAAATTTTTCGACTCGTAGAGTTGTTTGCCACTCTCCCCCATCCTCTTATGGTAAGTTTGGCTTACTTTACTGCTTACAACTTAAAAAAAGTACATCAAATCAATTAATGACCGTTATCAAATATTTCAGTAACAGGACAAAGCACACAAATCTTTCGACTCGTAGAGTTGTTTGCCACTCTCCCCCATCCTCTTATGGTAAGTTTGGCTTACTTTACTGCTTACAACTCAAAAAAAGTACATCAAATCAATTTAATTCGGATGTCCATATCACTATAGTTATTGTAAAATATCCCCATTCCCCACTCAGTGGTTTGGCATGTTGATTATTGGTGTCATTATTGTTGGAAATTGATACATAATTATTCCCACTTATTCCAAACGGCATACCATCTTCTGTGAGTTGAACAATACCACAAGCTGCCATCACTTCACAACACATCGTGAAAATTTTTTAGCTTAGAATGTTAAAAAATCGACACCCCAAGCCGTTATCACTTGCTATTTCAATAAACTAGCAATTGCATCCCGTTCTTGTTCTAACTCAAGCTGTGTGGCATTCAACCGTTCCCGACTGAAGGCATCAATTTCCAGACCTTGCACAATGTGATATTCGCCATCCTTAATCGTGACCGGGAAAGAGTACATTAATTGCTCAGGAATGCCATAACTGCCATCGCTCGGAATTGCCATGCTCAACCATTCATCCGAACCTTGCACCCAATCACGAATATGTGCCAATGCCGCATAAGCCGCTGAAGCAGCACTCGATTTGCCGCGCGCTTTAATAATTGCAGCCCCGCGTTGTTGTACCGTAGGGATGAAATCTTTGACAATCCAATCTTGATCAACGAGGGAAGTCGCGGCTTGACCAGCAACTGTGGCATGAGTAATATCAGGATATTGCGTGGAAGAGTGATTGCCCCAAACAACCATATTTTTGATATCAGAAACGGGACTACCTGTTTTTGCAGCCAATTGACTTAATGCGCGATTGTGGTCAAGGCGAGTCATGGCGGTGAAATTCTTTGGATTCAAATCAGGCGCAGAACGCATGGCAATATAAGCATTGGTATTCGCAGGATTACCCACAACCAATACTTTGACATCCCGATGTGCTTTATCGTTTAAAGCCTTGCCTTGTTCAGTGAAAATTTGCGCGTTGATTTTCAACAAATCGTTGCGTTCCATGCCGGGTCCACGCGGCGTTGCACCGACCAATAATGCGTATTCAACATCGTCGAACCCAACTTTTGCATCATCTGTCACCACGATATTTTGCAGCAAGGGATAGGCGCAATCTTCGACTTCCATCGCCACACCTTTGAGGGATTCAAGCGCGGGGGTGATTTCAAGCAAGTGCAAAATGACGGGTTGATCTGGTCCTAACATTTCGCCAGAAGCAATGCGAAAAATCAAGGAATAAGCGATTTGTCCCGCGCTTCCAGTCACAGCAACACGTACAGGTTTCTTCATGGAGAATTGCGTCCTTTTGAGTTAATAATCAAGAGATTGTGTCCGTCAATCTTCAGGAGAGGATGGAGGAGAGGATTGATGACGGCAACATTATTTTAATACTTGTGGATAATTTTTCATTCAATCAATCGGCTGGAAATATTTATTTGCCAACGGATGGCGACTTCAACGAAATTTTTTAATTATCCAAACAGCCATTTTTACAAATTTTACAAAATGTGGACTAGCCAATCATTGAATGAAATCAATTTTCAACAGATTGACCAGTTTAGTGCGTTTTAAAGCATTAATCTAGCGAATCGACTTGTCATTCTACTTCAAAACAACAATTCATTGACAATGATTCGTTGCGAGTGTTTCATATTTGATCATCCGTTGAAAATACTTGCGATATCACGCAACTCATAGATAATCTTTGCATCTAAACACACTAACAGATTGATTTTAAATCAACTCTCTAAAAGCAATCCGTTAGAGAGATTTTTCGCAAAGTTGACGATTATTCAGGTAGAAACATTGAGTTAAAAATTATTCAACTTATTAATTTTTATCCCATTCCAATTCTAAACTGGGCATGAGACGTTGTAAATTTTTAATTGACTTGCTTTGCCACGGAATGGTTTGTGAGCCATACACCACCATGTTAGTTTCTGGTTGATTTTCCTTAGCTTGGCGTTCCCGGTGTTGGCGTACCTTGATAATAAATTTCGACAACACATTAATTCCCGAACTGTTCAGAAATTCTAACTTCCGCAAATCAAGCGTGATCAACGGCGGTGACCTTTCCACCACAGTATTCAGCATCTCCACAACCGGCGAGTATTCTTCCATGCCACTCAAGCGCAATGTGCCTTCACAGAGAATCACGTTGTTCTCTTCATCGTATCTGACAGTATAAGTATCTGTTTTAATTTCCACTCTATCGAACCTCTCGTTTCCGATTTGGAAGGGGTTAAACACCCAGCTGCACCATTGTGATTACTCTCGTCACTGCTGTAGGTTCTGTTTGGACGGTCTCGAACTTCCAACCAATTTTCGCCATGTAATCGTTGATCATGGTCAATAATCCCAGCCCTGATTGAGTACTATCATCTGTAGTGGCATTATGTTCTAATTGGTGTATATATAATTCTTGAGGGTCTTCCAACAGAAGTTTTTGAATAAATTGCTGGAATTTTAGCACATCTGTTGGAGAAATAGTATTCGTAATGATGATAACTATCTTATCGTGATATAGTTGCAGATCGATGCTGATGGGAAGTTGCGTTGAATTATCGTTAAATTTCATCGCATTTTCAAGCAATTCATTGGCAATATAGGCAACAGCTCCTTTAATTTCAGCCTGACGACTCAGAGCATTGGAGGCATTATCTTCAACAGGAAAGAAAGTTGTCACATAATCTGCGAGAAAATCGGCGGACAATCCATTATTTCGCCAACATTGTTTGAGGGAGGCTGAACTGGGGGAAAAACCAATAATCAAATATTCCTCACTACGATAAAGGTGCTTATCAAAATCGCCAAATATTTGCTCCAC
>DYNO01000131.1:3217-9455 GCA_020721025.1 Thiomargarita sp.
TTTTTGGGAAGAATGACTTCAGAAAATATCGCGAAAGGTCAAGAATATTTTACCGACAGGATTTCGTAAATTTTTTCGCCACTGGGTGCTTTGACCACAGCTTCGTCACCTTCGAGTTTACCGATAAGTGCTCGGGCGATAGGAGAATTAATGGAAATGAGCCCTTCTTTGATATCCGCCTCATCTTCACCAACCACTTGATAAGTCACTTCTTCTTCGGTATCGGTATTGACCAAGGTCACTGTCGCACCAAATACCACCTTGCCGTATGCGTTTACTTTGGACACATCAATGATTTCTGCGTTACCCAATTTCCCTTCAATTTCCGAAATACGTCCTTCGTTAAAACTTTGTTGTTCCCGCGCGGCATGATATTCTGCATTTTCTTTTAAATCGCCCAAGGCACGCGCGGTTGCAATCGCCTGCGTAATTCTTGGACGCTCAACACTTTTCAAACGCTGAAGTTCTTCCCGTAGTTTCTGAGCACCGCGCAACGTCATCGGTGATTTATTCATGATTCATTCCGATTTTAAATCATTGACAAATATTACCAGTCAGTCAAACTGATTGATAACGGTTAAAAATATTCACACCATCAACGCCAATGTTGCACCAATGAAGTTTTATTTTAGAAAACTGATTGCTTAAACAATATCATTGCAAGGTGTAAAATGTCAGTCCTAAGCCGAGTATTAAATCATAGTACGCGGCATTTGTCTTGTATTGTAGCGTTTTTTGAGATGTTCTCATCAACAAAATTAAATATCGAATATTCAATGAATTATCCATCTACTCGCCCATTTAAACTGAATGTCAATATACTCAGTTCATTGATTTTGCAAAAGGTTAAGAGCGAATAATTAAATATCATTGTAAAATCAAACAATTATGGCATGAAATCTTATGAATTGCAAAACTGTCCGAAAAATCCAAAAATTAATTATACTGTGCCCACTGATTATGCCCAACGCGCACTTATATTTTACGATTAAAACCATTTAAAACAATCTATTGCTATTCAAACTCGCCCTTCCTCATGCAAACAGACCTGCTTTACGCCGATATCGAACACACCCCGCTGCACCAATTTACGGAACAAGCCTATCTCAGCTATGCCATGTACGTGATTTTAGACCGGGCATTGCCGCATATCGCCGATGGTTTAAAACCCGTGCAACGCCGCATTATTTATGCCATGTCTGAATTGGGCTTAAAAGCACAGAATAAATATAAAAAATCTGCGCGCACGGTTGGCGACGTGTTGGGCAAGTTTCATCCCCACGGTGACAGTGCATGTTATGAAGCGATGGTATTGATGGCACAGTCTTTTTCCTATCGCTACCCGCTGGTCGATGGGCAGGGCAACTGGGGGTCGCTGGATGATCCCAAATCCTTTGCAGCAATGCGTTATACCGAAGCCCGCCTCGCACCGATAACCGAACTTTTGCTCAGTGAATTGGCGCAAGGCACTGTGGAATGGCAACCCAATTTTGACGGCACGCTTGACGAACCGCTGACCTTGCCGGCGCGAGTGCCTAACATCTTGTTAAATGGTGCAATGGGAATTGCTGTTGGCATGGCAACCGATATTCCGCCACATAATTTGCGTGAAGTCGTCACCGCCTGCGTGCATTTATTGCAACATCCTGACGCAACGATTGAAGAACTTTGTACTTTTTTACCCGCTCCTGATTATCCGACTGAAGCTGAAATTATCACTTCCCCCGCCGATTTACTGAAAATTTATCAGACGGGCAATGGTTCGCTGCGGACTCGTGCCTGTTTTACTAAGGAAGACAACCACATCGTCATCACTGCCTTACCCTATCAAACGTCGGGGGCAAAGATTGTGATGCAAATTGCCGCGCAGATGACCGCAAAAAAACTACCCATGTTAGATGACGTGCGAGACGAATCTGACCATGAAAATCCCGTGCGCTTGGTGCTTGAACCGCGTTCTGCGAAAATTGACGTGGAAACCGTGATGACTCATTTATTCGCAACCACCGATTTAGAGCGCAGTTATCGGGTGAATTTAAACATGATTGGGGTTGACGGTCGCCCGCAGGTGAAAAATCTCAAAGTATTATTGCAAGAATGGCTCACTTCTCGCCTCAAAACGCTGCAACGGCGAATTCAATACAGATTAGATAAAATTTATCAACGATTACATATTCTTGAAGGATTGCTCATTGCATTTTTACATCTGGACGCAATTATTCACGTCATTCGCGAAGAAGATCATCCTAAAACTGCACTGATTGCCCAGTTTAAACTGACCGAAATTCAAGCCGACGCGATTTTAGAATTACGGTTGCGCCAGTTGGCAAAATTGGAACAAACGCAATTAAACGCTGAAAAAAACCAATTGAGCGAAGAACAGCAGATTTTAGAACGTTATCTCGCGACGGAACACAATTTAAAAACGTTATTAATTGAAGAATTACAAGCCGATGCAAAAAAATTTGGGGATGCGCGGCGTTCCCCCATTGTGCACCGTGAGCCCGCACAACCCATTGTTGAAACTGAATTTGTGCCCTCAGAACCGGTGACAGTGATTTTATCGGCAAAAGGTTGGGTACGAGCGGCAAAAGGTCATGAAATCGATCCTGCCACGTTAAATTATCGCGCCGGTGACTCGCTTTTAACGTGGGCAAAGGGACGCAGCCAACAGCAAGCGGTTTTTTTAGACAGCACCGGACGCAGTTATTCCCTGCCCGCGCACAGTTTGCCGTCAGCCCGCGGTTTGGGCGATCCCCTGACCGGACGCTTGACTCCGCCGGAAGGAGCGCAATTTTCGCACCTGTTACTCGGAGAGCCGGAAACGCAATTTTTGCTTGCCAGTGATGCCGGTTATGGTTTTATCACCAAATTAGAAGATTTATATTCTAAAAATAAAGCAGGTAAGGCAATTATCACGCTCCCACCTAAATCTAACTTATTGTCTCCCGTACAGATTTTAACCGGTTATGAACATTATCTCGTCATCACCAGTGAAGGCTATTTATCAATTATCTCACTCAGTGAGCTGCCCTATTTACCAAAAGGCAAGGGAGTGAAGTTATTGAATATTCCCGCGAATAGTTCCGAAACGGTGAAAATCCTCGGTTTACTCAAGCCACAACATTTTTTAACTTTATCGGCGGGTAAGAGGCATTTGACGTTAAAGACCAAAGAAATTGAATTTTACTTAAATGAACGCAGTCGGCGCGGGCATAAATTACCTCGTGGCTTTCAGTCGATTGACAACCTCGAAATGACTCCAGAAACAGAAATTTAGCTGAGTCACGATCAATAGTTCGGACAGTTCCAAAATTATATTTTAATATCAATCAGTTATCGAATTGGCAAAATAACTATAACTTATTGATTTTTATAAGTAATTGTAGAAAATTGTCCGAACGATTGACGATAAAAAGCGCGTCTAAATCTTGTCAGATTTGAATGTGTTAATTCTTTTTCTCAACGGTTGGCATCCACCAAGTTTGAATCACCCAATCTTCGGCTTGATAATACAACGGCAGGGTTGGCGGATGTCCAAATTTATCCCAAAAAGCAACACGATGCGTATTAATGAACCAATTTGGCACCACATATTCCTGATGCAACATGACGCGATCCAACGCATGAACTGCGGTTAATAATTCCGCACGCGTGTTCGCATAAATTACCTTTTCAATTAACGCATCGACTACCGGATCATGCAATCCCATTAAATTTCCTGAACCCGGTTGATTGGCGGATGCCGAATGCCACAAATTCATCAATTCATTACCGGGAAATTGTGAACCAGAAAATACCGCTACCAGCATATCATATTGAAACTCTTCTTGTTTTTTCTGATAAACCGCGGTGTCGATAGGACGATAATTGATTTTTATTCCCAATTTATTCAAATTATGTTCAAACGGGGCTAAAATTCGCTCAAATCCCTGCCGAGTCAACATAATCTCAAATTCTAATTTCAGCGTTTCTGACTGCCCAGTGTCCGAAATCACAGTTTTTTGTAACACACCGTCTTGTAACTTCCAACCTGCCTCAGCTAATAAATTTTTCGCTTTCACTAAGTTACTGCGCAAAATCTCCGGAGAACCGCTTGCTACCGGTTGCCAAACTTGAGTAAAAACCGCTTCGGGCAGTTTATCGCGGAATGGAGCCAATAATACCAATTCATCTTCGCTAGGAAGCCCCGTTGCCGCGAGATCACTGTTACTGAAATAACTATAACAACGTTTATATTGCTGATAGAACAAATTTTTATTCGCCCATTCAAAATCAAACGCTAAATTAATCGCTTGGCGCACCCGAATGTCTTGAAAAATAGGTTTGCGTAAATTAAACACTAAACCCTGCATTCCGGCATTATTCTTATGCGGCAGTTCAATTTTTTTGATCTTGTTTTCGTCAAATTGTGGACCCTCCACATCCCGCGCCCATTGTTTGGAACTGTACACCGCCATAAAATCAAACTCTCCAGATTTTAAGGCTTCCAGTCCAATACTTTGTTCTTTATAATATTTTACGGTGATTTTGTCGAAATTGTACATACCTCGCCGCGTATTGAGCTCTTTTGCCCAATAGTCGGGATTTCGCTTATATGTGATGTATTTACCAATTTTAAATTTATCAATGAGATAAGCACCACTTCCGAGCAATGGTTCATTGACAATTTTGTCAAACTGACGATCTTGAAGTGCCACTTTAGAAAACACCGGTAATTGTCCGATGATCATGTGTAACTCTCGATTTACTTTGGCAAAACTAAAACTCACGGTGTGTTTATCAATTACTTCTGCTTTTTGAATATCTGCCCAATACACGCGATAATTGGGTGCAGCTTGCTTACTTTTCAGTGTATCGAAAGAAAACTTGACATCTTCCGCAGTCACCTCGCTGCCATCGGAAAAACGCGCCTTGGGATTGAGTCGAAAAGTCACTGACAGTTTATTTTCTGCTAATTCAACATCTTGCGCCAATAAACCGTAGCTACTGAATGGCTCATCTTGGCTTTGTTCCATCAGTGTATCAAACAATAAACCGATATAACTCGCAGGAATTGCGCCGATGATATAGGGATTGAGGCTTTCAAAATTCCCCATTCCAGATAAAATGAGTTCCCCTCCCTTGGGCGCGTCGGGATTCACATAATCGAAGTGATTGAAGTTAGCGGAATATTTTGGGGTATAGCCTAGGGCAACAGCGGGAGCGGCGGCTACAGAGTTGATTTGGCAAAAAAATATGACGAGTAAATAAAAAAAGTGATGCAACCACATGTCCAGTCCTCAACGAATTTGTTTTTTCAATCTTATCATGATAATTTAGATTTTTGTGTTATTTTCAACCATTCAGACCGTTTTAAAATTTTATTGGTTTTTTTGCAAAAGACTATTATTAAAAATAGAATAATCGTAAATGATATTACCGCTTGTTATATTTAACAATAGTGAATCTGGTAGAATCAAATAGAATTACATACTTGCTTGTATCGACAGAAGATTCATAGTAAACTTTATTTCAAGTATGCGAACTTCAAAAACTACAATGAATCGATGAATAACAGGTGAAATCGTAAATTTGTTGCAAAGCTCAATCTGAATAATACAAAAAATGAGGTAAATATGAATTCAACCTTGTACGAACATGATTTCCGCTTGTGGATTCAACAACATATTGAATTGTTGCAACAAGGTCGAGTCAATGAACTAGACACGATTCATTTAATTGAGGAATTGCAAGATATGGACAGGAGTAGCACAAGGGAATTAGAAAGCCGTTTAAAAATCCTGATAGCTCACTTGCTCAAATGGCAATTTCAATATGTGACATTAGCAAGCCAGTGGCAACAATTTGAGGGGAAAAGTTGGCGTAATACAATTATTCAACAACGCTCTGATTTACTTGATTTATTAGAAGACATTCCAAGTTTGCAGCGTGAATTACCCAATGCTATCGCTAAGATGTATCCCAAAGCCGTGCAGTATGCTGTCGATGAAACGGGATTATCATCCGCAACTTTTCCTCAAATTTGCCCTTATAGAACCGATTTGACATCTTTAAGCCATGTAGATTAAGCTGTTTCTATTTTCGTATGAACAGCGGTTTAAAAATGTCGTTAAGCGTTTGTAAAAAAACCAAACGTTATTCACGTCGTCAACACCACTGCTTGATAACTCAAGTCTTAAGTGACTCTTACGTGCGTTTAAAGTCTCGCTGATTCTGGTCGCGACTATAACTACTT
>DYNO01000132.1 GCA_020721025.1 Thiomargarita sp.
GGGTTATAGACCTGTTTCACTTGGTATTAAAGATTTCAAATCGGTTCTATATTTCGCTATATTCATATACACTTATATTGTGGCATCACAAAACAGCCATCATTACATTTATGTGTAATTTTGAACCTCTTGATCTTAACAGTTGGTGAATGAGGCATTAATAAAAAATATATTTTGAAAACAATCTATTATTTATCAAACATCTGTGAAACATCTGTGAGTTAGTGTTTGCTATAAGTTTCAGATGCGATACCTATTTTTCCGTTAGAATGTGTTAAAATACTGGTAAATCTATCATCGTATTCAAAAATATTTGGTCGTCTCATGAAAATTACTGCGATCTACCCCGGCACCTTCGATCCCATCACCAACGGACATGGCGATATTGCGCGCCGTGCTGCCAAATTATTTGACCATCTGATTATTGCGATTGCCGCCAGTCCCAGTAAAACGCCGGTATTTAGCTTGGTACAGCGAGTCGAATTGGCGCATATTGCTCTGGCTGAAACCCAGTTGCCCAATATTGAAATCGTTGGATTTAATGGCTTACTCGCGGATTTTGTGGGACAACATCAAGCACAAGTGATAGTCAGAGGATTGCGGGCAGTGTCAGATTTTGAGTATGAATTTCAGATGGCGGGAATGAATCGTTATTTAATCCCTGAAGTAGAAACAATTTTTTTGACTCCATCAACCCAATACGCCTATATTTCATCAAGTCTGGTGCGAGAAATTGCGCGTTTGGGCGGCAAAATTCATGAATTTGTACACCCCGAAGTATTTCATGCCTTATGTGACAAAATGCGTTAGTCAACTGCAATCCCATCATTTTACAAAATATCTGAAAAAAGTGGATTGACAAGTTACTGATTACCCGTTAGCATTAGTCAGCGATTATGCGCAAATCCCTTGTGCTATCGTGACACTTCATGAATATTGGTCATCCCGTCTCGTGACGTGTGTTGACTCATTCTCCCCATCGTTTCCTAATGAATAAATAAGATACCGTCTTGTTTGTTAAGCAAAAATGGTAACCTATAATGGCACTTTTTATTACTGAAGAATGTATTAATTGTGATATTTGCGAACCCGAATGTCCCAATGCCGCAATTTCCCAAGGCGAGGATATTTATGTGATTAATCCAGACCAATGCACGGAATGCGTGGGACATTATGAAACCTCGCAATGTGTGGAAGTCTGCCCGGTCGATTGCATCCTTGCAGACCCCAATTGTCAAGAAACTCCAGACGAACTGCTGAAAAAATATCAGAAATTAATCAAACACGCAACCGCGGCTTGATCTCCATTTATGTAGGATGGTCTCTGAACCGATCATCCTACTTTCCCCCATCTTCGCAACTCTCCCACCATGCACATTTTAGTTGATGAAAATATTCCGTATGGAGTAGAAGTTTTTACGACCCTAGGCACGGTGCAAACTTTTCATGGTCGTCATCTCTCCGCTGCCGATTTAGCCACAACCGACGCGCTCATTGTCCGCTCCATCACGCCAGTGAATGAAAAATTGTTGGCGGGAACTCCAGTCAGTTTTGTGGGAACGGCAACCATTGGCACAGATCACGTTGACTTAGCGTATTTGCAACAGCGGGGAATTGGATTTGCGAGTGCGCCGGGCTGTAACGCAACTTCGGCAGCGGAATATGTGATCAGTGCCCTCACCGTTCTCGCACAACAACAAGATATTGATATTACGAAAAAAACTGTCGGGATTATTGGCTGTGGCAATGTGGGCTCACGGGTTAAAGCGAAACTACACGCCTTACAAGTACCCTGTTTGATTTACGATCCGCCGTTGCAAGAATATGAAAATAGCCATGAATTCGTCGATTTAGCGACAGTGCAGCAAGCCGATATCCTAACTTTGCATGTGCCATTGACCAACACGGGACGCTATCCGACGAATAATATGGTAGATCGGACATTTTTAAAGCAACTGCGTGATGATGTGATCCTGCTGAATACGTCTCGTGGGCAAGTGATCGATGAAATTGCGTTAAGTTATCGACTGTTAGCTAAACCACAGACCAAAATTGTCTTAGACGTATGGCGTAATGAACCCCACATTCAACCGTTATTATTACAACAAGTTACGCTTGCCACACCACACATTGCCGGCTACAGTTTGGATGGTAAAGTACGCGGTACTGAAATGATTTATCAAGCAATTTGCGATCATTTTCAATTCACTCCCAAATGGCAGGTACGCGATCATTTGCCAATGACGACGGTGACATTGCGATTTTCAAATCAATTTACCGCGCAACACGCCTTAACCACTGCAATTTTAACCAGTTACGACGTGCGACAAGATGATGCAAAATTACGCCTGATTTACCAGAATCCGCAACCGGCGGTTTATTTTGACAATTTACGCAAACATTATCCCATCCGGCGAGAATTTCACAGTGTGATGATACAATTGCCGCAATCGCAACATGAATTAGCACAACAATTTACCGCGTTGGGTTTTCAGACCACTTTGGAATCGCTCCCAACTGCGCCGGATTTTTCGATGATAACCCATTGATTTTAGTGACCAACATGGAACTATTACAAACCATTCGTGACCACGCGCTGAATTTTTTGTCAATTCGAGAACATGCGCGCGCAGAATTACGCCAAAAATTACTCAGTAAAAAATTTCCGCTGGAAGCGATTGAGCCGGTGTTAACTCAATTGCAAGCAGATGATTTATTGAGCGATGCCCGTTTTACGGAAAGTTTTATTCGCGGTCGAATGAACAAAGGTTATGGTCCGGTGCGAATTCGTTATGAATTACACCAGCTTCAAATTGCTGAAGATTTGCTGAATGAATTGTTGGACAGTCGCGATGTTCAGTGGATAGAGGCAGCCCAACGTGTTCGACAAAAGAAATTTGGGGAGTCTGTGCCGACAGATATGAAGCAAAAAGCCAAACAAATCCGTTTCTTGCAATATCGTGGTTTCAGTACTGCTCATATTCAACATGCCATTACGCCATCATCCGAAGATGTGTAGGTTGGAAATCTTGAATTTAGACGTAATTTAAGAACCACATCATTTGTGAAATGGGAAACGTTTGCAACTCTCCATCCGAGCAACTTATTGAATTAACGAAACTATGATGAACCTAAAGATAAATTGATATTTATAATTTTTTCAGTTACTATTCACTTTGGGAGTTTGTCTTTCGCGCCAAGTTAAAATGATTTTAAATCAAAAAATTTATCCGCAACGTTGTGGACAGTTTTTCATCATGATAATTTAAATTAATCAATTGGGAATGTTTTCTGGTTGCCATCTGATTGATATTTAAGCAGTAGAATCAATATATGACTTATTTAAAATCAACTGACAGACAGGAGAATTGGGATGATGATAAAATGGGTGTCGCTATTATCACATCTGATTATCGGTTTATTGACCATTCATACTGCAATGGCACAAGATACTCAGCAATTACAACAAAGTGTTAAAAAAGCAGCAGAAACAACGTTGAACGAGAACGCGACGACAAAATTCTCCAGTAAAACACTCACTCTTGCGGAAGCGGTGAAAATCGCGCTGACCAGTTCTCCAAGTATTCTTTTGCAACGGTTGGGGGCTGACAGTGCACAAGCAGTGGTTAAAATGGAAAAGGGCGCGTTTGACCCTACGCCGTATTCAACCATTACCACTGGTAGAAAATCTGCCCCTGTGACTTCGTATGAGCGCGCAATATATGAAGATTTGCCGCGTCTCAGTCGTGGTGAAGTGGATTGGGTTGCGGGCATTTCTAAACAAACTCGGATGGGGATTAGTGGGGATTTTTCGGTGCAAGTTTATCGAAAAGACCCTATCAATTATGACAAGGATTACATCACCACGTCAAATCACTCAACGGTCGATTTCAAACTCAATATTCCTTTATTACAAGGACGTGGAACGACTTCCGCAGCGGCGGCTGAAAATTCTGCACAATTGCAATATGAAGCCAGTACGCTTGATTTGCGTCATGCGGTGGCAGTCACGGTGTATCAAGCCGTTGCCGCTTATTGGGATTATAAAGCTGCGGTAGAGTTCGTCAAATTGCAGCAAGATTCAGAAAATCGGGTGAAAGAATGGTTGGATGCCGCTGAAACTGCATTGAAAAGCACGGGAAAAATGGATGAATTTGAAAAACAGCATGAGGCTGAAATTAGCGGATTGATTGCTTATGAGGCGGACAAAAAACTTGCCACGATTGCAGCCCGTGAGCAGTTGCAACAAGCCCAAGATAATTTAGCATTGGCACTGGGTGTTCCGTTCGATCAATTTGCGAAAATCGGATTGCCATCGGATAACTTTCCCAAAGATATCGCAAACTTGAATCTCAATGATCCAGAGTTAATCACCCGCTGGACGACCTTGGCATTGGAAAAACGGTTAGATTTACACGCTGCGAAATTGCGTCAACAAGCCGCTCAAGTGATGTTGGCAAAGGCGCGGCGGGACGTGTTGCCCAAGTTAGATTTACAATTAGGCATTGGTTACAGTGGATTGGCGGAAGGTGCGGATTTTGACCGTTTTCCCAGTGCGTTGAAAGATCAAATCTATGGTCCGAATACTTCGGCAGGCTTAACTTTTATGTATCCGATTGGCAACAATACGGCACGGGGTATATTAGATCAAGCGCAAGTGAATTATCAACAAACCTTGATTCAAACCAATGAGTTGGCTAGAAATATTAAATCGCAAATTAATTTGAATATTGCAGCGTTACAACGTCGGGTTACTGAAGCGGATATGGCAGAACGCGCGGTAAAATTCTATCAGCCTTCATTGGATAGCTTGAAAAAACAATCGTCTTCTAGCATGAACAAACCCTCGTCTTCCAATATTGCTGTCGTCATGGGATTAACTGATCTTGAGGAAAAACTGACAAGTGCAATCAGTAAACGCTTATCCATGCAAGCAGAATTGGTAAAAGCAATTACAGCCACTCGGTTAAATACGGGTTCGTTGATGTCATTGCAGCAAAATGAGAATCAAATCAGTATGAAAGAGTTATTAACTCTGCCCTAATTCTCATTTTTGGCGTGTTAGAAGTTATCGCATTTTGCCTTAATTTTCAGATGTTCAACGGGTGAAAGTTTTGCCACTATGTTGAATATTTGAATTAAATCAATCAATTGGAAAATCAAAGCCGCTTCTCGCGAAGGATGTGAAAGTAACGCATTGAATCTACAGAATTACTAAAAAAATTTGCGAACTTACTTGACATCTCGGCGCGTAAGCATTATCATGCGTGTCTTCAAAACTTTAGTACACCCCCAGTTCCCTGGTAGCTCAGTCGGTAGAGCAAGCGGCTGTTAACCGCTGGGTCGGCGGTTCGAGTCCGTCCCGGGGAGCCAATATTTTTCAGAGTTCAAATTATTTTTTCAACGTCCTGTTCCTCGCAGTCTATTCATTTTTCAATCTAATCAACGGATTAATCATGCCAATAACGATGCCGCTCCACGCGCGCCAAACGCGGGGCTGAGATTTGCTGCGCGGATATCTTAAAACTGATTGCACCTGTTTCTGCGGTATTCAAAACAGTTGTTCCATACAATTGATATCGTTGTACAATTTCCACTTTTGGATGCTTAAAACGATTCAAATAACCGCTAGAAATTAGCGCGTACTGAGGCTCAACAACCTGCACAAAAGGTTCAGAAGAAGACGTTTTGCTGCCATGATGCGGCACCACTAAAATTTCTGATTGTAAATCATAAGGATAATGTTGAGTTAGACGATGCTCAATAACATTTTCAATGTCGCCCGCCAACAAAATTCCCTGCTCCCCCGTCTGAATTTTCAGCACACAACTTCGATTATTTGAACTATAATTTTCAATCGTTTCCGGATGCAATACCTTAAATTCCACCGCATCCCACGTCCAACGCTGCCCCGCCCGACATAACTCACTGTTTTTAATTGTATCACTGCTCATTATTTGATGTATCCGCACATTTTTCTGCAACGCATCAACCCCGCTCGAATGATCAGCATCGGCATGGCTAATCATCAACATATCAATCTGATAGATTTTTTGCGCTTGTAAATAGGGAATAATCACCCGCTCCGCCATCGTAGAATCGCCTTTTTTATCGCCCGTGTCATAAATCAAAGTGTAATTTTGCGTTTGTATCATTGCCGCCAACCCTTGCCCAATATCAAATAAAGTGAACCAGATTTCCCCCCTCATCGGTTTGATAGGTGGCGAAAAAAACAGAGGAAACAATAAAATACCGCCCAGCCAACGTGACGGAAAACCACGCGGTAGCAGCAAAATCCCAATTCCTAAACTTGCTAAGGTGAGCGTTATTAGAGTGGGAGGGGCGGTGGTTTTCACTGACCACTGGTTTTGTGCCAACCATTCCAGCGCGCTTAAGCATCCGTGCAAAATAATCGTTGTAAATTCAAAACAGTAGTTGGCAAGTGTTGGTAAAAATGTCGTTAATCCCACGCCGATCAGTACCAAGGGCACGATGACGAGATTAAACCAAGGAATCGCGATAAAGTTGGCAAAAAAGCTATTGAGTGGAAAAGTGCTATAATAGAGCAATAAGATTGGAAATAATGCAATAAAAACAGCATATTGTGTTGTGAAAAAGTGATAGTTTAGCTTCAGTAACCAACGTTGTGGCGAGGCTCTGCCGTGTAATGCCCAAGCAATCGCCGCAACTGCAAGAAATGATAGCCAAAATCCGCTTGACAAGACTGCCAACGGATCATAAAGTAAGACTAAAAAAAGAGCAGTCGCAATTAAATCAGAGGTGCGGGTTTGACGGGCTAATAGTTTGTTTATAATGACAACAGCGACCATAATAACCGCTCGTTGCGTGGGAACAGAAAAGCCGGCAAGTAGGGCATATCCAAGGGCAGCCAATAAGCTGGCAATCGCAGCAATGTGTGGAGTAGGCAGCCACAATGCCAATTGCCCGGTATATCGCCAAATTTTGCTCATCAGGCTAAAAATAAACCATGCAATCAAGCTAATATGAGAACCTGAGATAACAACGAGGTGCATAATTCCTGTGTCTCTGAACAGTTGCCAGTGGGATGGCGAAATGCCCTGTCCTTCTCCTAGCGTCAGTGCAATGATGATACCGCGCAACGCATTTCCAGCAAGTAATTCATTGATCTTTAACATTAATTGATAACGCCAGTGGTCAATGTGAATATGTGGCGCAGATGTGAGGAGTTGTGGTAAAGTAGCACGTTCAATTCGTCCAACCGCTCGAATTCTTTGTTGGAATAAAAAGTTGCTATAATCAAAAATATCGAAATTGAGCACTTCGTGAACTGGGTGTAATCGCGCGGTGAATTGCCAAGTTTGTTGTGGATTCCATTCAGGAGTATTCGCGATTGCTTGAGGGGAGAAATGCCATCTGAGCCGGATAATTCCTTGAAAATGATAGATTTTTCCATCAAAACTCAGTCGTGAAACGAGAAAATCAGCTTGGCGATATTTTGATTCATTACGAGGAAAATTAACTATCTTGCCAACTATCTCGACTGACTGATTTTCAAGTACCGTAGGCAGACGTTGGGCTAAAATGCTATTGATATGCCACCACATTGAGATAAAACCAAATATCAACCAAAACAAGGGAAGATGATAGCGAGACTTTATTAACCATACGATGAGCGTGAATGTAAACAACAAAATTCCTATCCACCACTGCGTGATAAATTCAAACAGTAGATGGCAAGAAAGGATACCAAGAAGTAAGGTAAAACTAGCTAACCGCATGGGTAGAAACGGAAATATATTATGATTAAAGAATTTTTTCGCCGCAAGTTATTGCCATACGTTGATACGTTAAAATCGCACCCCAATTTACAATTTTTAGGTCACTTACTACACGATCCCAATTTATGGCATATTAACCGTCATTCGCTCTCAAATGGGATGGCTGTCGGACTGTTTGCAGCGATTATCCCGTTACCATTCCAGATGTTATGGGCGGCAATTTTGTCAATTATTTTTCGTGGTAACTTGCCGCTGGCTGTGGTTCTCGTGTGGCTAACTAACCCTATTACCGTGCCTCCATTATATTATGTTTCTTATCATCTGGGCGCGATCATGATGAATCTGGATGCGAAAAAGGTGGATTTCAGCTTTTCGTCAAATTGGTTATCATCAACATGGTGGGTGGAAACCCTGGGGGCGATTTGGGAACCGTGGTTGCTGGGATTAATGACTATTGCTATTCTGAGTGCTTTGATTGGCTATTTAACAGTACAATGGCTATGGCGGTTACATGTGGTTTTGTCTTGGCGACATCGTCAGAAAAATCGATCATTGACTGAAAAACCTCCCACAAGTTCTCAATAAATTGGGTCGTGGTACGATTGCAATGAATACCATTCGTTTTGCTTGGTATCGACGCACTATCAGGAAATTTAATTTTTAAACAGCAAGTTAGGCGAACAACTAGATGCAGTCATCTGGAATCTATCATGATTAAAGAGTTTTTTCGGCGTAAATTAATACCCCATATTGAACAGTTAAAAAATCACCCAAGTTTGCAGTTTTTAGGGCATTTGCTGCATGAACCCAACTTATGGCACATCAATCGTCACTCACTTTCAACTGGAATGGCAGTGGGATTATTTTGCGCGTTGGTGCCGTTGCCATTTCAAACCTTATGGGCTGCCCTGTTAGCAATCGCACTGCGTGGTAATTTGCCTTTAGCTGCTATTTTAGTATGGTTAAGTAATCCGTTGACTACACCACCAATTTATTATGTTTCTTATGAACTGGGCGCGTTGATGATGGGAATTCATGCCAAACCGATTGATTTTAGTATGACTTCTGATTTATTATCCTCAAGTTGGTGGATGAAAACCTTAGAATCTATTTGGGAGCCGTGGCTATTGGGATTGATGACATTGGCAGTGCTGAGTGCATTGATTGGTTATTTAGCAGTGCAATGGATGTGGCGATTACATGTCGTTTTCTCTTGGAATCATCGGCGTAAAAAACGGGCGTTGAACCTCAAATCTCCACCTTAAAATTGGTCTTAAGAAACTATTTGGGGTGAACAATTTATTGTGGAGATGCAAAAAGCCAAATTGTATTTTTTCAAAGACCGCGCCTTGTTTTATAGCACCTTTCCAATATGATGAAACGGCAAAACAAGCACGATTGTTGCGGGAAGTGGCATTGAAAGATCAAGAAAAAGATCAAGAAGGAAAGCTATTTTGTGACAGGTTACATTTCCGCTTCTTACAGAGCCGCTATTCACCAAACAAGCGCATGAACGGTTGAGTGACGAATTTTAAAAACAATGCTGATGGCATGATAATTAATACTTATCGACTTTAGTAAACATTTATGTCAAAATATTTTGAGTTAGTTCCTGTTACCAAAATAGCTATATTTAGTTCAATATAGCTATATACGACTGAATCACCAAACGACTGAAT
>DYNO01000133.1:0-5584 GCA_020721025.1 Thiomargarita sp.
ATTTCCCCAACAGTCCGTTAAAATAATCCAAATGCTGTAGCCGAGAATTCTTGTTTAAACTTGCAATAGATTGATTTAATTCAATATTTACAGAGAAAAATGTATGCAAACAGCCATGAAAAAATACACTCGTGAAGAATATTTGGCAAAGGAACAGTTAAGTGAAGAAAAACATGAGTTTTATCAAGGCGAAATCTTTGCGATGGCGGGCGGAACGTGTAATCACGGAGCAATTGGATTGAATATTACGGCTGCGCTTAAAAATAAACTGCGTGGTAAATCCTGTCAACCCACCAACAGCGATGTGTGTATAGAAACACCAAGCGGATTATTAACTTATCCCGATGCAACTGTGTTTTGTGGTCAAGCGGTACTTTCTGAACAACAACGCACTTTACTCAATCCCGTTGTTATTATTGAAGTTTTATCGCCAAGCACCCGTCATTATGATCGGAGTGAGAAATTTCGATTATACCGTTCAATTCCCACTTTTCATGATTATTTGCTGGTGGATTCTGAAAAAGTAGGTGTGGAATATTTCCGCAAAGTTGAAAATAATGAATGGTTATTTCGAGAATATCTTGAATTGAGCGATAGTATTTATCTGCACGCGATTTATGAATCATTGCAACTTTCTGAATTATATAATGAAGTACATTTTACCTGAATATCAATCGTGCTATCAAACCGAACTAACAAGGAGTTACGCATTGACAAAGATAATTATCGCTAAAACAATAAGTTATAACAATTATTTCTTAATGCGTAACTTCAGAACAACTTTTATTTTTCCAATATCTTGCTTGAGTTAAAATCTATTCATAGTCAATCGGTTGAGGAGTTAGCTTGAATCCATAATAAATCGTGATGAAAATTCCTTGAATCACCATCACAGCAAAACTCAATAATTGCAACACGATAGAATACGCAACGGCACGAGTGGCATCAATATCATACAATCCCAATGCCAATAAACACGCCAATTGATAAACGCCGACGTAACCGGGCGCGGACGGCAATGCCGCACCAATCACAATGAAAACACTCACGGTAATTCCCGCCTCAAATGGCAAATGCCACCCAAACGCGTGCATGATTTGCCACATCCAATACGCATCTAACAAAAACAGCGTCAACGTGAGCAACAACACCGTAACGATATGATGCGATTGCTGAAAAGTTTGTAATGTTTCCAAACCGTGCAATAACCATTCTTTAAACCACTGCCATTTTTCTGAAATTGACCACGTTTGAATACGTTGTTGTAAATGCTGCGCAAAACTGATTAACAATATCATAAAAATCAATGTGATGACAAAAATGATTATCACACTGTTACCAATGAGCGGATCGAGGCGACTGCCATGTAACCATAACATAGATAATGTAAATAGCCCCAACATAATCACATCTGCCACTCGATCCAACACCGCGCTGGCAAAGGCGCGCCCCAAAGGAATTTTCGCAAAATAATGAATTGCAAAGATTTTTAATAACTCTCCCGCCCGCACTGGATAAATCACGTTGCCCAAATACCCAATACTCGTCGCCTGCCAAAAAGAATGGAGATAACTCAGAGGTAAATTTGCGATCACATTCCAACGCACCGCTCGTAATACAATGCTGAAGATAACGATGAAAATTGAAAAAATAAGCGGTTCGGGGTGGATGGCGCACAAAGTGAGAAAAAATGTCTGCCAATCGAGTTGAGAAAAGATAAAAATCAATAAGATAAGACTGAACAACGTACCAATAATGATGAGCCAGCGTTTTGATTTCATGGAGTCAGATCGTGAGTTACCGACGGCGAGCAATCTAATAAATAAGTAACAAAAGGGTCAGAATGGACGAGAATGATATAAAATCCGCGATTTCAGTTCCATAATCGTGGAGCAAGACATCGTTATTAGATTCTCGAAATAGTATTATTCTATTGTAGAAACAGGCTGTTCCACAAAACCACGTTCGAGTAAACCTTTCATGGCGCGCTTAAGATGATCGATACCTTCTTGTGCTTCATGTTCCGAAAAGTATTGACTAATCCACAACGATTTTTCACCGGGCAACACGGCTGCCATCTTTTCGCCAAAATAGCGCAAAAAATCAAAATGAGGTAATTCGTCACTAAATAAAAATTCAGCATATTCAATCGCTCGTTGATTTAACAAGCTGATAAAATTTTGTCGAAACTGGATGGATTCGGTTTGCAACAAATCGGCTTGATTTTCTGAAAAAGTGTCTGCCATCTTCCGAGCTAGACTGAGCACAAAACGTTGACGTTGTAATTCATCGAATTTTCCGTAACATAGCCGATCCGTGATTTGCAGCAGAAACGCAAGATATTCGCCAACAATTTGCAACCGATGATAATTCGTTTCGGTATGAAAACCACGATTTTCTAGCTCGAGCACCCCATTTGCGGCGATTTGCCAACAAATGAATCCTAAAGCCTGAGCAATTTCTTCTAAAGTCTGAGGCTTGGCTTTTTTATTCCAACGACTTTTCATACGCATGGGCGAAATTCCTGTCAGAATCCATTTTCAACCGGTCAGATTTTACTCGCTCATTGGGTTGAAAACGTGGGATTCTGAAAATGGTAACTAGATGGAAATATTGGGTAAATGCTGTAAAGAATCTTGTAAATCTGCTTCTGGATAGTTTAAATCCTGCAACTCGCCACTTAAATACTTTTCATACGCACTCATGTCAAAATGCCCATGTCCAGACAGCGTGAACAAAATCGTTTTAGTTTCACCTGTTTGCTTGCAACGTAGGGCTTCATCTATCGCAGCACGAATGGCATGGCTTGATTCTGGAGCGGGAATAATTCCCATTGCGCGCGCAAATAACACGCCTGCCTCAAAGGTTGCCACTTGCGGCACCGCGACCGCCTCGATAAGCCCTTCTTGACACAATTGCGATACCAACGGGGAATCACCATGATAGCGTAAGCCACCGGCATGAATTCCGGGCGGCATGAAATTATGTCCCAGCGTGTACATCAACATTAAGGGCGTTAATCCCGCCGAATCGCCGTAGTCATAAGCATATTTACCCCGCGTCAACGTTGGACAAGAGGTGGGTTCGACTGCAACTAAGCGTATGTTTTTGCCCGCAGCTTTGTCGGCAAGAAAGGGAAACATCATGCCGCCCACATTTGATCCCCCACCACAAGGAGCGAAAATGACATCAGGATAATCACCGGCTTTTTCCAATTGCTTACGGGTTTCTAATCCGATAACCGTTTGATGTAACAAGACATGATTCAATACTGAACCCAAGGTATAATTGGTGTCCTTACGAGATGCCGCTTCTTCCACAGCTTCGGCAATCGCAATACCTAAAGAACCTTGTGAATCAGGATGTTGCGCTAAAATTTGTCGCCCCGCTTCGGTCAAATTGCTGGGACTTGCCAGCACTTCCGCGCCCCACGTTTGCATCATGGTGCGACGCATAGGTTTTTGATCATAGCTGACTTTGACCATGTAAACCCGAATCGTGACCCCGAACATATTTCCAGCAAGAGATAGGGCTGAACCCCATTGTCCCGCGCCGGTTTCTGTGGTAATTCGGTTGATTCCTGCGATTTTGTTGTAATAAACTTGAGCCACCGCGGAATTCGATTTGTGCGAACCCGCGGGACTTACGCCTTCATATTTAAAATAAATTTTTGCGGGCGTGTCCAACATTTGTTCCAACGGTAAGGCACGATAGAGCGGCGAAGGTCGCCATAACCGATAGATTTCTCGAACTTTTTCAGGAATAGGAATCCAACGTTCTGCCGACATTTCTTGTTCTAATACCCCCGGCGGAAAAATCGCAGACATCATTTCGGGCGTGACAGGTTGACCGTTGGGACCCAAATAAGGCGCGGGGGGATTCGGCATGTCAGCAACCACGTTGTACCAATGGGTTGGAATATCAGATTCATCGAGTAAAATTTTGAGGTTAGACATAGCGATTTTTGTAGAGAGTTGTCAATTAATTATTTGTTTAACTGGATATTTTTACAAGAAACTGAGTAAAATATCTTGTTGCTGGCAATTTTTCCAAGTAACCTATAAAATATCCTTTTCGTGATTTTTAGACGCAACCCTTTGGTTTGGGTAATCCCGCATAACGCGCCGCTTGTTTTCCCGGACCGTAGGGAAATAAGGAATACAAGTATTTCATGTCGCCCTTGTCATCTCCCAATTCTTGCTTTGCCAATTTTACTAAGGCGCGAACCGCCGGGGTAGTACCATGTTCTTGGTAAAAAGCACGAATCATGTTGATAATTTCCCAATGGGCTTCGGTTAATTTCAAATCATCCCGCTCTGCCAAATAGACTGCCAGTTCCTCATTCCAGTTATTTAAATCAACCAGATAGCCTTCATTATCCGTTTCAATCGTCTGACCATTAATTTCAAGTTGCATTGTGTCAATCACTCCGTAATGATGTTAAAAAATCAGTTGGGATTTAAAATAATTCATGGAACTCATTACAAATAACAAATTGATTTTACTATTTTTAATTATGAATAGCTATTATTCTTTCAACTGCGCCTCAGTAAAACCGGTGCAAGCAATCACTATTTCAAGCGATATACCTTGTTTGAGCAGATTTCTCGCTACTTCTAACTTACCTTCTAACCGTCCTATTTCCAGTCCTTCTTTTTTAGCCTTACGAATCGAGCCTTGTTGTAACCAGATGAAATCTCGCTGTTTGAATTGAATTTCATGTTCTTCTTCGCTCAATCCCGCGATGTTGGCAATTTGAAAAGCCTCCGCCAAATGCGGTTCAACCGATAACGTTTTGGGAACAATGTCTAATTTGCCGGCATTTCTGAGAAAGTAAATCCATTTGTCTGTGAGCGTTTCTAACTCTTCTAACGTTTTGGTGAATTTGGGCAGTTCTACAAAAATCAATTCAATATCATCGCTGTATTTCAGTAACGATTCTTTTTCCCGGAGATGCCAATAAGATATCACTTTGGGAAGTTCAGCAAACATGGGAAAATCGGTTATAGTCACCGCGATGATTGGTTCTAATCCGCCATATTCATCCGAGCGTTTCAGTTGGGTGGAATATAGTTTAGCTGCATTGTACAGAATACGTTGTTCAAAACCTTCAACGTGCAACACTTGCATTTCAATAATAACTTTCGTGTTGTTGGCAAGAATCGCTTTGACATCAACGTAGCTGTCCTTCATGCCCTTGATGAGCGGTATCTGATAGGGATCAACTATTGTTAAATCAATAATCTGCTGTTGCCCGGCGTAAATAATCGCATTGAGAAAATCAATCAATATCCCTTTCGAGTGTTCGCTCCCAAAAACTTTTTTGAACGCATAATCGGTTCTTACGTCTAAAAATTCCATCAATTTCCTCCCAATAACTCCGCCTCTGTAAAACCAGTGCAAGTCATTACTATTTCAAGCGATATGCCTTGTTTGAGCAGATTTCGCGCGACTTCCAACTTTCCTTCCTGCCTGCCTTCCAGCTTTCCTTCCTGCCTGCCTTCCAATCTCCCTTGCTGCCTGCCTTCCAACCGTCCTATTTCCAGTCCTTCTTTTTTAGCCTTACGAATCGAGCCTTGTTGTA
>DYNO01000133.1:5684-9369 GCA_020721025.1 Thiomargarita sp.
CAAAAACTTTTTTGAACGCATAGTCCGTTCTCACATCTAAAAATTCCATCAGTTTCCTCCCAATAGCTCCGTCTCTGTAAAACCGGTGCACGTAATCACTATTTCAAGCAATACTCCTTGTTTGAGCATGTTTCTCGCTACTTCCAGCTTTCCTTCCTGCCTGCCTTCTAATCGCCCTTCTAACTTACCTTCTAACCGTCCTATTTCCAGTCCTTCTTTTTTAGCCTTACGAATCGAGCCTTGTTGTAACCAGATGAAATCTCGCTGTTTGAATTGAATTTCATGTTCTTCTTCGCTCAATCCCGCGATGTTGGCAATTTGAAAAGCCTCCGCCAAATGCGGTTCAACCGATAACGTTTTGGGAACAATGTCTAATTTGCCGGCATTTCTGAGAAAGTAAATCCATTTGTCTGTGAGCGTTTCTAACTCTTCTAACGTTTTGGTGAATTTGGGCAGTTCTACAAAAATCAATTCAATATCATCGCTGTATTTCAGTAACGATTCTTTTTCCCGGAGATGCCAATAAGATATCACTTTGGGAAGTTCAGCAAACATGGGAAAATCGGTTATAGTCACCGCGATGATTGGTTCTAATCCGCCATATTCATCCGAGCGTTTCAGTTGGGTGGAATATAGTTTAGCTGCATTGTACAGAATACGTTGTTCAAAACCTTCAACGTGCAACACTTGCATTTCAATAATAACTTTCGTGTTGTTGGCAAGAATCGCTTTGACATCAACGTAGCTGTCCTTCATGCCCTTGATGAGCGGTATCTGATAGGGATCAACTATTGTTAAATCAATAATCTGCTGTTGCCCGGCGTAAATAATCGCATTGAGAAAATCAATCAATATCCCTTTCGAGTGTTCGCTCCCAAAAACTTTTTTGAACGCATAGTCCGTTCTCACATCTAAAAATTCCATCAGTTTTCTCTCCGTGCTATCTTTTACGTGAAACAAAATCATCATAGGTCAATTGCTTAACCTAGATGATTGTGATAAAACGAATTAAGATACTTTCGGTTCAAACCGCTAATTTAAAATCATTCCCCCGGCTACGGTGTTATTCGTGTCCATGTCGATCAAGATAAAACTACCGGTATAGCGATTTTTTTCGTAACTGTCGATCACCAAAGGCTTTTGCAGTTTTAATGTGATTGTGCCAATGTCATTGGTTTGCAAACTTTCGGCACTCATTTCATGTTCTAGTGTGTGAATATCCAATTTGCTATCAATTGCACTGACTATTGCTTTGACGGTTTGTGTGGTATGTTTCACCCAATATTTTTTGCCCGCCTCCAATGCCACCAAATCAAACCAACATAACCGCGCTTGAATCTGCGTCGTCACTGTGGGCAATGCGCCGCTCACCAACATATCACCACGACTGATGTCTATTTCTTTTTCCAACGTGATTGTCACTGACTGGGGCGCAACTGCATGATTTAACGAGCTATCAAAGGTTACAATTTCTTTCACCTGTGTCGTCAAATTGCGGGGCAACACCGTCACTGGGTCACCAACTCGAATTTCGCCAGATTCAATCTTGCCCATGTAACCACGAAAATCTTGTTTTTCAGTTTGGGGCGGACGGTTGACAATTTGCACGGGAAAACGAAAGGGAGCTTGATGATTTTCGACTGCGAGGGGAACATTTTCTAGGGCTTCTAGGAGGGTATTGCCTTGATACCACGCCATTTTTTCGCCACGATGCACCACCATATCCCCTTCTAACGCTGACAATGGAATGCAGTACACAAAGGGAATTCCCAACTGTTGGGCATAATTTTCAAATGCCACCCGAATTTCTTCATAAATCGTAGGATCGTAATTGACCAAATCCATTTTATTTACCGCAGCGATGACGTGACGAATGCCGAGCAGGTGCGCAATACACGTATGGCGGCGTGATTGAATCAATAAACCTTTTCTCGCATCAATCAACACGATAGACACTTCCGCCGTGCTCGCTCCCGTCACCATGTTGCGGGTATATTGTTCATGACCGGGGGTGTCAGCAATGATAAATTTACGTTTTTGTGTGGAAAAATAGCGATAAGCGACATCAATTGTAATGCCTTGTTCCCGTTCAGCTTGCAAACCATCGGTTAATAATGATAAATCAACGCCCTTGCCACCCTTGCGTTCGTTAAAAGTTTTCGCCGCATGTAATTGATCTTCATAAACACCTTGTGTATCGACCAATAACCGACCGATGAGCGTAGATTTGCCGTCATCCACGCTGCCGGAGGTGACAAAACGTAGTAATTCACTGTGCATAAATGTACTCTTCATTAAAATTCAATCCATTGCATAAAATCGCCAAACGATTCATGCTTTCGTCCTTGCGTGGCGTATTTCGCAAAAAGTGTGTCCAGTGTCTGCAAAATTTGTGCTTCATTTTGAACTTCGGCATACCACTGTGACTTTACTCAACATTTGCTTCATATTATAACCTTTTTGCTCAAAAACTCGTCCACTTTCAACAAATGCAGTGAAATAAAACAAGTCTATGGACATTGGGTTGCCGCCGTAATCATTGTAATATTGAGTGAATTGAAGCCGATTTTTAAAAATAACCTTCCCGTTTTTTGTCTTCCATTGAGGAATTGCCGTGATCGATGATGCGGGTTTCTCGTTCGCTGCGTTTGGCGATTTGGGCTTCTTGGAGGATTTCTAACAATGTTGTTGCTGTGGATTCTACCGCGCCGGTGCACGGTGAACATCCCAAGGTGCGAAATCGACATGTCACGGTTTCTACAGTTTCATTGCCTTGTAAAATGACATCATCGGCTGGAATCAAGATGTTACCGCGCCGTACCACTTGTCGAGGGGCTGCAAAATACAAGGGTACAATGGGAATATTCTCTTGTGCAATGTACGCCCACACATCGGATTCTGTCCAATTAGAGAGGGGAAATACCCGCACCGATTCGCCTTCATGAATGTGACCGTTGTACAATTGCCACAGTTCTGGACGTTGATTGCGTGGCTCCCATTGTCCAAAGCTGTCACGAAAGGAAAAAATCCGCTCTTTGGCACGAGAACGTTCTTCATCACGCCGCGCCCCGCCAAATGCTGCATCGAACCGATATTTTTCCAAGCCTTGCAATAACGCACTGGTTTTTAACGCATTACAACACCGGGCGACTCCGGAGTGCTGGGGGTGCATTTTTTTGGCAATGGCTTCTTCATTACGATACACAATCAATTTCGCTCCAATGTTGGCTGCCATTTCGTCGCGAAAGATCAACATTTCTTTGAATTTATAGCCCGTGTCGATGTGCATCAGTGGGAATGGCAAGGGCATGGGATAGAAGGCTTTGCGTGCTAAGTGCAGCATTACGCTGGAATCTTTGCCGATGGAATACAGCATCACCGGATTGCGAAATTGGGCGACCACTTCACGTAAAATGTGGATGGATTCGCTTTCTAGGGTTTGCAGATGGTTTAATACAGTCATGGGGAAACAATTCTCTTGGGTTGAATGAGTTATTAACCAGTTGATTATATGTTGAGTAGCATGAATTTTGGTCTGAATCAGAATTCACAGGATTGTCTGAATCAGAATTTTCAGAATTTGAGAATTTTCTGTCTGAATCAGAATTTACAGAATTTGAGAATTTGCAGAAAGCATGTCATATTAGAATCCTCACCACGACTGAAATGTGACGCAACTGAGGAA
>DYNO01000009.1 GCA_020721025.1 Thiomargarita sp.
CGTATATAGCTATATTGAACTAAATATAGCTAATTTGGTAACAGGAACTAACTCCGCTACGAAAATCGCAGGTGTTGGAATCCCCAATAACAAGGATTCAATAAATTTGGTTTTCCGATCCTCATCCCAACGAAATAAACGTTGAAATTCCGGGTCGATGATCAACTCTTGATTTTCATACAGGCTGATCAACTCCCCAAAAGACATATCCATTTTTTCAGTCTTGAGACTATTACGAGCTTTATTGATTTCCTCATCTAACTTAGTTTTCCAAAGTTCTTGTTCCAAATTTTTCGGTACAATCGTAGATTCCATACAAGTTTCCTAGTTGTCAATAATTTTAGGGTGGATAAAAATGTAAATTAGCCACCCCATTGAATAAAGACGACACAATTGAGATTACAAAGTACGCGCAATAGTCACACGTTCATACACTTCGATATGATCGCCGATTTGTACGTCATTGTAATTTTTCACGCCCACCCCGCATTCGGTGCCGGCTTTAACCTCTTGAATATCATCTTTGAAGCGGCGTAAAGATTCCAATTCCCCTTCATACACCACCACGTTATTGCGTAACACGCGGATGGGGTTGCTGCGTCTCACCATGCCATCGACCACCAAACAACCCGCCACTGCACCGAATTTGGGCGAATGGAATACGTCGCGCACTTCTGCCAAGCCGATAATTTGTTCTCTGATTTCTGGCTTTAACAAACCACTGATGGCTTTTTTGACTTCATCAATCGCTTCGTAAATGATGCTGTAATAGTGTAAATCGACTTCTGCTTCAGAAATCAAACGTTTGGCACTGCTATCTGCCCGCACGTTGAAGCCGATTAAAATTGCACTGGATGCTATGGCTAAATTGACATCTGATTCGGTGATCGCTCCCACGCCGCTGGCAATGGTATTGACGCGCACTTCTTCATTCGATAATTTCGTCAACGCATCTTGCAAGGCTTCGACTGATCCATTGACATCGGCTTTTAACACGATATTCAGCGTATGCGAACCGCCCTCTTGCATTTGCGAGAACATGTTTTCTAACTTAATTGCTTGATTCTTCGCCAATCGGACTTCACGATATTTTCCTTGACGGAACAGGGCAACTTCACGGGCTTTGCGTTCGTCAGCCACCACGATGGCATCGTCACCCGCCGCCGGTACGCCTGTCAATCCCAATACTTCAACAGGAATGGAGGGGCCCGCGGCATCAACCGCCTTGCCGTTTTCATTAAACATGGCGCGCACTCGACCAAATTCTCGCCCTGCCAATAAAACATCGCCCTTGTGTAACGTACCGCCTTGCACTAACACGGTTGCGACTGCGCCCCGACCTTTGTCTAAACGCGATTCGATGACGACACCGTGAGCAGGTCCATCGGCAACGGTTTTTAATTCCAATACTTCGGCTTGTAATAACACTGCGTCAAGTAATGCGTCAATCCCTTGCCCAGTTTTCGCAGAGACATGGACAAACATTGTGTCACCGCCCCATTCTTCAGCAACCACTTCTTTTCCTGCAAGTTCTTGTTTCACTCGGTCAGGATCGGCATTGGGCTTGTCGATTTTATTCACTGCAACCACGAGGGGAACTTTGGCGGCTTTGGCATGTTGCACGGCTTCAATGGTTTGAGGCATCACGCCGTCATCCGCAGCAACCACAAGAATAACAATATCAGTGACTTTGGCACCACGCGCCCGCATTTGAGTAAACGCTGCGTGTCCGGGGGTATCTAAAAAGCACACCATACCCTTGCCAGTTTCTACGTGATATGCCCCGATATGTTGCGTAATCCCACCCGCTTCGCCCAAAGCCACCTTAGTAGAACGGATGTAATCGAGCAATGAGGTTTTTCCATGATCAACGTGTCCCATAATCGTGACCACCGGCGGACGCGACACCAATTCCCCCCCCCCTTGCGTTTGCGCGAGATTGTCTTCAATCGCGTTTTCGTTGAGTAATTTGGCTTTATGCCCCAATTCTTCCACCACAATCGTCGCGGTTTCCTGATCGATGACTTGATTAATTGTCACCATCGAACCCATTTTGATCATTGCTTTAATCAAATCTGCGGCTTTGACCGACATCTTTTGTGCTAGATCAGCAATGGTAATGGTTTCCGGAATACTCACTTCTCGCACCACCGGCGCAGTCGGACGGGTAAAACTGCCATGCACCGGCTCCAAACTTTTTGCCGGATGTCTGCCCTTTTTACGGTTCTTGATTTCGACCAGATGTTCTTGTTTTTTAGAACCTTTGTCATCTCGATCTCGTCCCTTACCACTACTGTTAGATTTACCGTCCTTACTTTTCACGACGGTCGATTTCACAGGCTTTTTATGAGATTTCCCGCGCAATAACGTTTCTTCGTCTAATTCCACCAATACATTCGGGCTTAAACCTTCTTCCAATGCGGTATCGGTCAGCGAGGGCGAAGAAGTGGGACGTTTTTGAGTTTCCGCCTTACGTTTCACCGGCTCTTTAGAACGTTGGGCGGCGGGTTTCGCGTCGATAGGACGTTTATCTTGTCCTCCAGTCCGGGATTCGGTGGGTTTATCCCCTGGTCTGCGTGGTGGCGATGAGTCAGTTGTACGTCTGGCGGGATGTTCAGTGCGATTTGGCATATCACTTTTCGGCGCGGTGGACGATCTCTCGGTTCTAGCTGCCGGTGAGGGCGCTCTTTTAGCAGGAGTATCGAGTTTGACAGAACCACCGGTGCGTTCATCGGTTCTCTTGCGCGGCGATTCTTCTATTCTTGGGCGTTGATTGGCTGATTTTTCAGCTGGTTTTTCTGGTTGTTCCACTTTGATGACGGCTTCCTCTTGGGCACTTGGCTTCATTGCCGGACGTGCGGGTTCTTCTGACTGGGTACGTTCTAACGACTGTTGTTCGGTGACATCTTGTTCTAATTTACGTTCTAATTGCTCTAATTTCTCACTCATACCCGCTGTGCCACTGCCTTGTACTTTTGGCTTGACGTAAGTATGTTTTTTACGCACTTCAACGCTGACTGTCTTGGCACGACCTTGGGCATCCGGCAAACGAATTTCACTATGAGTTTTACGTTTGAGGGTAATTTTTGTTGGTTCAGAAGGAGGAGCGGGAGGTTTTTCCTCGACTTTTTTATCCTGTCCCTGACGCAACTGTTTGATAATATGAAGTTTATCTTTATCCGAAAGTGTATCCTCGGCAGTGTTCGCGCTGACACCGAGTTCATTCAGTTGGGTTAATAATCGTTCTACGGGAATATTAATATCGGCTGCAAATTGTTTTATCGTGACTTCTGCCATACTTTGAACTTAACCTCTGATAGAGACCCGCACTGGGGAGGTCTGCTTGAGAATGATGAATTGAAAATTACGAATTATCAGTGGGTGATGAGCAAGGTCACGATGAATTGCGAACATAATGTTTGGTTAAGTGATTAATTCATCATGTTTTATTCGTCATGTCAAAGTGATAATTCGTAATTAAATTCATGTGTCGGTTGTCTAAACCAAGATTTTCAGGATTGACCACCATAAAATTTACATCTTTTGAACCGTAATTTGCTTAATTAACATAATTTACATAAAAATTATTAAAAATTCAAACCTGTCAAGTTTCTGAAACCTGACAGGTTTAAAACCCAAATTATGAAAATTACGGTTCAGACAATTAGGTTTCAAACCAGTGGGCGCGTGCTGCCATGATTAATTTGCCTGCTTGTTCCGTATTTAACAGATTCAATGCCAATAAGTCATCAATAGATTGTTCTGCCAGATCATCCATCGTCTTGATATCATGACGCATCAAGCCGTCGGCGAGTTCGGGAGTCATGCCTTCTAAGTCCAGCAAATCTTGAGGTAAAGTTTCTGCCGGAACATTTGCCGCGGCGACTTTGGCAAGCAGGGCTTCCTTGGCACGATGTCGCAATTCTTGCACAATATCTTCATCAAATTCATCAATTTGGAGCATTTCATTCAGCGGCACGTAGGCAATTTCTTCTAAACTGGAAAACCCTTGTTCGACCAAAATTTTGGCAATATCACTGTCGATATCCAGTGTGAGCATGAAGATATTTTTTAATTTATCTGCTTCGTCGGCATTTTTCGCAGCGGCTTGGGCTTCCGTCATCACGTTCAATGTCCAACCGGTCAATTGACTGGCGAGTTTCACATTCTGCCCACCGCGCCCAATCGCTTGAGATAATTGACTTTCTTTGACGGCAACGTCCATGCTGTGCGTATCTTCGTCGATGATAATAGAGACCACTTCCGCAGGCGACATGGCATTAATCACGTATTGCGCGATGTTATCATCCCACAGTACCACGTCAATTTTTTCGCCCGCCAATTCATTGGAAACCGCTTGAATTCTCGCTCCCCGCATCCCAACGCAGGCTCCGACCGGATCGATGCGATCATCCTTACTCCGCACTGCAATTTTGGCACGAGAACCGGCATCACGCGCCGCGCCCATGATTTCGATTAAATCTTCGCCAATTTCAGGAACTTCCAATTTAAACAATTCAATTAATAACCCCGGCGCGGTACGACTGAGCAATAACATGGGACCTTTATTTTCTGCACGCACGCTGCGTAAATAAGCCCGCAACCGGTCGCCAACTCGCACCACTTCACGCAAAATCATGTCTTCACGGGAAACCACTGCTTCAACGTTGCCACCCAAATCTAAAATAATACTGCTGCGTTCAACTTTTTTCACCACTCCGCTGACCAATTTCCCTTCTTTTTCTTTGTAGGCGCGGATGACGATTTCCCGTTCAGCTTCACGAATTTTCTGCACAATGACTTGTTTTGCCGTTTGCGCACTGATGCGATCAAACACCACAGATTCAATAGATTCTTCCCAATAGCTACCGAGTTGAATATCCGGCTGTTTTTTTAAAGCGGTCTGCCAAGCAATTTGACGGTCGGGATATTGAAAATGTTCATCATTGACCACCAGCCAACGTTGGAAAGTGAGATAACTACCATCTTTACGGTTAATTTTCACTCGCACGTCAATATTGGCAGCATGGCGTTTCTTGGTAGCCATCGCAAGGGCGCATTCCAAAGCATCAAAAATGTCTTCTTTATCGACCCCTTTTTCGTTAGAGACAACTTCGATCATTGAAAGAATTTCTTTGTTCATCATATACCTGTGACATGAGAAAGCGGGAACGCAATCTGTTTAAAAAGGGTAAATACGCTGTCGATACGTTGCGCGTTTGAATTGCATTAAAAATCTGCTACCAAATGCGCTCTTTCGATCTGTTCATAGGGTAACGCGAATTCTGTTTGATCAACGACGATGAAAATTCTATTGTTTTCAATCCGCTGCAATACCCCGCTAAAATTGCGTCGCGTATCTAACGGACGGCGCAACTTCACCGAAACCTTGTGTCCAACAAAGCGGCTGAAGTGATCCAGAGTAAATAAGGGACGATCTAAGCCAGGCGAGGAAACTTCTAAGATATATTTGCCAACGATAGGGTCTTCTACGTCGAGAATCCCACTGACTTGATGGCTGACGCGCTCACAATCGTCTAACGTAATGCCTTCATCGCAGTCGATAAAAACGCGCAACAATGTACCACGTTTGCCTTGTGTAATGCGTTCTATGCCTAATAATTCGTAGCCTAATGCGGTGATCGCAGGTGCCAGTAATTCTTGTAACTTATTGTCTATCAATGCAATTCAGTCCAGTCTAAAATAAAAAAGGGCACAACTGCCCGTTTCCCAACACTATTTCACCACTATTTTGTCAATCTGGTAGATAATTTTTATTATTACATCAGTAAACTCAACAAATTAGTTAAATTTCAGGCTTGATAAATTGAGTGTGATTCCCGTTGATTGACAACGATTTATTCGTGATTTGAAGTCGAATACAGCATGATAGTGTAGAATATCTCATTTTTGTGGAGTAACCACGGCTGAATGCTGCACTGCACGCCAAAATCACTATCGCTAATTATAACACCTATTTTAGAAACCTAGGGCAGATTTCTATGAATTTATTTCTTATTGAACGCAAGTTACGCACAGTTTTTCTATATTTTGTAGTACTTACCGCCGGTTGTGCCATGCTCAATCCGCGAGTGAGTCATGACAATTATTTGAAAATCACCAATGGCATGTCCGAACAACAAGTCTCGAATATTTTGGGTGAACCGACGGAAGTAAAAAGCGCAGGGGCAAACATGGATTTGGGCTCAGTGCTGGGGATTAGCGTGGGGTCATTGGTGGGAATTGATTCATTATCCGGTAGTTATATGAAATGGCAGAGTGCCGGAGCCTCGGTGCATATTTTGTTTGTGGGGGGAAAAGTGAGATTCAAGAATTACAACACGAATTGAACTACAGTGCGTTAAATCAATTGGTTGTATTGTAACCATCCAGATAAACTTCGTACTATCTTGTCAATTGCGAAACTTATCCCTTTATTTCGTTGATCTCGTTACCAAGTTGAGAGTCTGTAAAAGAACCTCATTTTTTGGATTTTTAGTTATGTAAAATCAACAACTTACAAGTCAGAAATTGCTAACTTTAGGAATTCTTTTACAGCTTCTGAACTTGGTAATGCCTGCCGAAAAGCTCTGCTTCGTGATGTTGAAAATTCATCAAGCAGAGCTTGTAACACTTTCATTACCAAGTTGAACTCGGTAACGAGATAAATCTAAAATTGCGAGTAAAACCAATTTTTTATAAAAACTGGTTACGCAGGTTCGATATCAATGCAGGCTTTGCCATGACGCACAAATGGCGGTTTTACGACCTTCGCGGTCAACTGCTTGTTACGAATCGCAACCGTGACTTGTTCATGCACTTCGGGGGGAACACGCGCCAATCCAATCGACATGCCCAATGTTGGCGAAAATGTGCCGCTAGTGATTTGTCCCTCTTCGCGATTTTCTAAATAAACCGTTTGATGCCCGCGCAACACGCCTCTTTTATCATTTAAAATCAATCCCACCATGATGGAATGTTCCCGACGTTGCCGCTGTTCTTCTAGGGCATCTCGTCCAATAAATTCACGATTGGGGGGAGTCCACGCCACCGTCCATTCTAATCCTGATTCCAACGGCGAATGATTTTCATCCAAATCCGTGCCATACAAACGCATCCCGGCTTCTAATCGCAAGGTATCCCGCGCCGCTAAACCAATGGGTTTGATTCCTGCGAGCAGTAAATTATCCCAAAAACTTTGCGCTTGTGGTACCGGCAAAATGACCTCAAAACCGTCTTCCCCCGTATAACCCGTGCGCGCAACGAACCATTGTTCACTCCAGCAAGAATGAAATGGTTTGAGTCCCAGCGCAGCAGACTGTAGTTCAGGCGGTAAACAAGGCAGAGTTTTGTCACGAGCTGTCGGTCCCTGAATCGCTAACATGGCGTAATGAAGGGAATCTTGAATCCGCACTCCAAAATTTTTCGCCTGTTTTTTAATCCAATTCGACACTTTATCTCGCGTCGCTGCATTACATACCATACGGAATTGTGTTTCAGTTTGTTGATAAACAATCAAGTCATCCAGCACTTTGCCCCGTTCATTTAACATACAACTGTACAATGCCTGTCCCGCCTCCTTCAATTTCGCCACGTCATTCGCCAAAAGATAACGTAAAAATTCACGTGCTCGTTGCCCTGATAAATCCAAGACTGTCATGTGAGAAACATCAAACACACCGGCATCTCGACGAACTTGATGATGTTCCGTGAGTTGTGAACCGTAATGCAACGGCATCAACCAACCATGGAAGTCAACCATCTTGGCGTTTGCTTGCAAATGTTTAGCGTATAAGGGCGTTTTTTTGCTCATGTCTGAGATCAACTACAATTTGATTGATATAGTCTTATGATAAAACCGATTTGACGTTTTTAAACTGAGTGAAAATAAAGTCTAAAAATATCGTTAAGCGTCTGTAAAAAACCAAACGTTATTCAACATGAGCACAATACTCATATTTTGATCAACATAACTGCTTGATAACTCAAGTCTTAAGTTACGTTTCGGTGCGTCTAAAGTCTTGCTGATTCTTGAATTTTATGGTAAATCTTGATTCTCACCCGCGCTTAAATCATACTCTAAGTTGTTTAATTATGCAAATGGGTTGTCGAATTATGAACTGCGCCATTCCTTAACTTATTCAACTGTCACTGATTTTGCAAGATTACGGGGTTGATCGACATCGGTGCCCTTGATGAGTGCCACATGATAAGCAAGTAATTGCAGCGGCACCACGTAAAGAATCGGCGAAACCACTTCATTAATCTCTCCCATCTCAATGACATGAATAAAATCAAAATCTTGCATAATCGCACGATGATTCGCCAATACATACAACTGCCCCCCGCGCGCATGAACTTCTTGTAAATTCGACTTTAATTTTTCCTGTAAGGCATCATTCGGCGCGACGGCAATCACGGGCATTTCTGCGTCCACCAAGGCGAGGGGCCCATGCTTCAATTCACCGGCGGGATAGGCTTCGGCATGAATATACGAAATTTCTTTTAATTTCAGCGCACCTTCCATCGCAATTGGATAATGCACCCCCCGTCCCAAAAATAACGCGTGTTGCTTGTCTGCAAAATTTTCTGCCAACGTTTGAATCTGTTCGCTTAATGCCAGCAACTCCCGCAACCGTTCTGGTAAGCCCAACATCGCCTTGACAATTTTGGCTTCCAACGCGCTATCAATGCCATATCGCCGCCCCAAAACGACGGTCAACATCAGCAACGCTAACAATTGCGTGGTGAAAGCCTTGGTTGAAGCCACCCCAATTTCTGGTCCCGCATAGGTCAAAAATACCATGTCCGATAGCCGAACAAGGGAACTTTCTGGCGCGTTACAAATGGTCAAACTGGGTCCGAATCCCAAACGCCGCGCTTCATGCAATGCTGCCAACGTGTCTGCGGTTTCCCCCGATTGCGACAAGGTGACAAATAAAGTATTGGGATTTGCCAACGGTTGCCGATAACGAAATTCGCTTGCGACTTCAACAGCACAGGGAATTTTTGCGAGACCTTCCAACCAGTAACGCGCCACTAATCCCGCATGATAACTGGTGCCGCAGGCGACAATTTGCACGGCATGGATATTTTTAAAAATCCGTTCTGCCTGTATGCCAAACGCGGCTTCAAGCACTGTTCCTTTATAAATTCGCCCTTCCAACGTGTCCAATAGGGCGCGCGGTTGCTCGAAAATTTCCTTTTCCATATAATGCCGATAATCCCCACGTTCCACCGCGTCAATTTGCAAATGACTGAGATGTTCGGGTCGATAAATCGCTCGTCCGGCAAAATCTAAAATATTGATACTATTGCGTTGTAATTCAACAATATCGCCATCTTCTAAAAAAATCATTCGATTCGTTACTGGAATCAGGGCAGACACATCTGAAGCCACAAAATTTTCGCCAATTCCCAATCCTAACACGAGGGGACAACCCCGGCGCGCCGCGACCACGCGTTCTGGCTCAGATAATTGAATCACAGCAATGGCATACGCTCCTTCGAGTAACTTGGTTGTCGCGTACACTGCCATCAGTAGATTTTTGCCCTGCGTGATAAACGAGTGAATTTGATGCGCGATAACTTCGGTATCGGTTTCAGATTCAAATTGATAGCCTTGTTGCTCCAATTGGTGACGCAATCCCTGATGATTTTCAATAATCCCGTTATGTACAATGGCGACAGTACCGCTCGAAAGATGAGGATGGGCGTTGTTATTGGAAGGTTTACCGTGCGTTGCCCAACGAGTATGCGCGATACCAATGCTAGAAATCAGGGGGTGTTGCGCCAAGGCGAGTTCTAATTCACGGATTTTTCCCGTCACTCGTTGCCGTTGTAATTGATGATTTTGATGATCAATGATCGCCACGCCCGCGGAGTCATAACCACGATATTCTAAGCGTCTTAATCCTTCAATGAGAATCGGAACGACATCGCGTTGTGCCACACCGCCAATAATACCGCACATAGTTTTTTTCCTTCAAATATAAATTAAATCAATATTTTCAACCGGTTGATTTCACAAATGATTATAAAAAACTGTCCGAATGATTGATTTCTAAAAATGGATTAAAATGCTAATTTTCTAAATTATTTTAATTGGTTAGCGACTGAGCAAAATAATCCGTTATCACAATGTTTGGGTTGCAAAATCTGCCAATCGGGAACGCTCGCCACGTTGTAAGGTGATATGTCCGCTGTATTGCCAAGGTTTAAAACGATCCACCACGTATGCCAAGCCCGACGTAGTTTCTGTCAAATAAGGCGTATCAATTTGTGCAATGTTGCCCAAACACACAATTTTTGTTCCCGGTCCGGCGCGAGTCACAAACGTTTTCATCTGTTTAGAAGTCAGATTTTGGGCTTCGTCTAAGATAATGTAACGGTTGAGAAAAGTTCGCCCCCGCATGAAATTTAACGAACGAATTTTAATCCGTTGCTGCAACATGTCCGAAGTCACCGCCCGTCCCCAACTGCCACCCTCTTGATCTGGCATTAAAACTTCCAAATTGTCCATTAATGCCCCCATCCAAGGAGTCATTTTTTCTTCCTCAGTACCGGGTAAAAATCCAATATCTTCGCCGACAGGAATTGTGACCCGGGTGATGATAATTTCACGATAACGTTGTTGATCAATGGTTTGTGCCAATCCCGCTGCCAATGCCAACAAGGTTTTTCCGGTGCCCGCCACGCCCAACAAGGTGACAAAATCAACATCAACATCCATTAATAAGTTTAAAGCAAAATTTTGTTCTCGATTGCGCGCCGTAATTCCCCATACATTTTGTTTGGCTAGGCGAAAATCTTTGACTTCCTGTATCAATGCGTGGTTACCATTGCATTTTTTCACCACTCCTTCTAAACCTTCATTGTCATAAACTGCTTGATTAGGATACCAATTTTCGACTTGATTGCCGTCAATGGCATACACTCTGCGACCATCGAGCAGTTTTGATTCGTTTTTTTTCTGATGAGTTTTCCAAAATTCTGCATCCAATTCCATCATGCCGCGATAGAGCAAATCAACATCATCGATCACCTTGTCATTGGTATAGTCTTCGGCATGAATTCCCAAGATATGCGCTTTAATTCGTAAATTGATGTCTTTGGAAACCAAAACAACTTGACGTTGTGGGTCTTGTTGTTGCAGGGAAATTGCCGCGCTAAGTAGATGATTATCCGATGTCCGTCGTGGCAAATTTTCCGGCAACGTCGCGTTCGCTAGGAGATGGGTTTCAAACAACAATCGCCCCGATTTGCCACCCTCGTAGCTTGGTAATGCAACTCCTTGAGTTAAATCGTGTTGTTCATCAATCAATTCATCTAAAAAGCGACTGACCTGTCGCACATTGCGCGCCACTTCAGACATACCCTTCTTTGCCGCATCCAGTTCTTCAAGTACGATCATGGGTAAATACACGGTATGTTCTTGAAAACGAAATAGTGCGCTCGGATCGTGCATCAACACATTGGTATCTAAAATAAACAATTTTTGCATCATGGTGGTGGCTATCGTGGTTTTAAATCATTGAATTTATTATTGAGTCGTGACACCGTTTCGATGAACTCGCAGTAAGAATTTTTACTCGTGACGTTGGCGTGGGCTAAAACAGTTTTCATGCGGGGGTATTATCGGGAATAAAGTTCCATTTTATCGGGACGGGTATGAAGTGAGCAACGCTCCAAATAAATTTGCGCTACTTTGTCCGCAGGATTACACGCTAAAACTTGTTCAAATAGTTGTTTTGCGTCCGCGCGTTCATCGGAATGGTAGAGTACAAAACCTTGTTCAAATTCAGAAAGTGTTTGTTGCTTCAATTCAATCATTTCTGGCATATCTGCATCAAAAATCTCATAAATAGTTACTTCTTCGGTTTTACCTTTTACCATGACGACATCAATCAGGCGAATATGATATTGATAAAGATGTTGCAATTTGAGGTAGGTATGTTCGGTAATAAGTAACGGCGTGTGATAGACCTTGGTTAAACCCTCTACCCGTGAAGCCAAGTTCACTGCATCAGAAATGACTGTCCCTTCCATCCGATTTCGTCCGCCAATTGTGCCTAAAATCAATGGGCCCGTATTCAATCCAATCCCAATTTTAACGATAGGCATCCCAATTTCAAGTAATTGTTGGTTGTAGCCGCGCAACGTTTTTAACATTGCAATCGAGCCAGATATTGCATCGTCGGCACTTAGGGGAAATAATGCCATTATTGCATCGCCAATGTATTTATCAATCACGCCACCATGTTGCAAAATCACCGGTTCCATCCGTCCAAAATAACTATTGAGAAAATCAAATGTTTCTTTGGGGGTCATTTTTTCTGATAACGAAGTGAAGCCGCGGATATCGCAAAACAAAATGGTCATTTCTTTCTTGGTGTGCTCACCTAAATGGACATCGACAATGCTTTTTTTATCCAATAAACTCAGAAACTCGCGGGGCACAAATCGTTCATACGCCTTGTTTAACCGGAAGATTTCATACGCGGCTTGGGTGCGTTCTTCTTCCATCTGCTTACGAACGCTGATATCGCGCACGAAGGCGAAATCATACTCTTCCCCATTAAATTCAACAAAATTAACGGTTATCTCGACTGAAAAAATTTTACCTGATTTGGTACAATATTCTGACTCAAAACTAAATGTCCCTTCCAACCTCAACTGTTCCCAATGTTCCAACCATTTACTCGCCGGAAAATGAATATCCAAATCATGAATTGTCATGTGATACAACTCATTATGCGAATAACCGAGCACCCGACTTGCCGCCTCATTCACGTAAAGCAAACGAGCATCCCTACCGACCCACAGTACAATATCACGCGCTTTGTCAATCGAAAAACGGGTTAAACGCAGTGTCTTTTCAGCTTCTTTGCGTTCCGTCACATCCTGAAATACCGTGATACCATAACCTATCTGGTTGTCGGAGTTAAAAATTGGCGTACTCCAACTTTCCAACCGCAACACTTTCTCGCCAATCCGCAATTCCAAATCATCCGATGTCGCATTTTCGCCCTGTAAGGCACGCGCCAACGTGGTTTTTTCATACGGATAAACTTCATTCGTTCCCGCGATAAACATGCGACGACCATCAACCATATCTCGCGCACTACATTCTAATGCCAACTCCTTGCCCAATAACACTTGCGCCTTACAATTAGCATACACGGGCTGTCCTGATGCGTTGACAATTCGTACACCCACCGGCATCGCTTCTAAAAATTGGGTCAACCGACTCTCATTTTCATGCAATTTTTTAATTAAATTCGCCTGCTCTTGTGCCAATTGATGTAATTTTTCATGCTGTTGCATCAACTCCTGTTCTTGAAAATAACTACGCACCGCCTCCACCACGGTTAAACGTAAGTCTTCAGATTGCCAAGGCTTTGAAATATAACGATATAATCGTGCATGATTAATCACCCGTCCCACTGCGTCCAAATCAGCCTGACCGGTCAACATAATTTTTAACGTATGAGGAATAATGGTGTGAATTTGTCGGAGTAGTTCATCTCCCTTAATATGAGGCATAATATAATCAGAAATAACGAGAGGAATTTGATAACCATCGCTCAACAAATCATTGATGAGTTCCAAGGCTTCTTCCCCATCTTCGGCAATTTCTATCAGATATTTATCGGCTAATGCCTTTTTTAATTCAATTTTCAGACTATTGAGAATTGTTTGTTCATCATCCACGCAAATTATAACATATTTATCCATAAATAATTTCAATATTACAATGGTTCGGACAGTTTTAAAATTGTATTTGAGTTTTAATCGGTTGACAAACGAAATCAATATTCCCAACTTATTGATTTTACGAAAAACTGCTCACAGCACCGTATTTGATGTATTGACATAACGCAGAAACAACCCTGAATTTTAAAAGCTAAAAAGTCGTTTACTGTATTTTGAAAATGTCCTCGAAACAAGTCGCGGTCAACAGATCGACACTCCATTGTTCTAGCTCAATTAACGTAGCTTGTTCTAACCGGGCTTGCAAAGTGACTGGTAATTTCCCAAAACGTTTTTCCAGTAACCGAGCTACTACCAGACGTTCACCCTCTATCAAACCGACTTGTTTACCTTCTGCGAGACCGGCTTGTTTGCCTTCTGCGAGACCGACTTGTTTGCCCTTCTGTTCGCCTTCCAGTTGTCCCATCTGATAAATTTCACGTCCGGCACGACTTTGCATTAAATCTAAATTTAACATGTCGATAATCTCCTGATGACTTAAATCACGAAATCGGTTCAGTAACAATAAGCCAATGATATTTAATGCTTCGCTCAATTCTTCCGTCGCGGGATAACATTTGTCAATGTGGTCTCGCCATTGTACAACTTTCTGTTTTAATATCGCTTTATCCAACTTCGGCGACACGGTAAACGGTGCTAATACAATCAAACGCGGATCAACCGCCAATAAATCTGCTTCGCTGTAATCCGTTAAAACCAGTTCTTGAACCAAATCTGTTGCTTTTGCAATGAGTTTATCCAAAGCCAAAGCAGCGGTTTGGTAACGTTTTTCAGTATAAACAATGATTCCGATAACCGGCTTCTCATCTCGACTTTTCAGACAAATTTGCAACATACTGTTTAAAGTGCGATAGCGAATATATTTATCTGTGTAACCTTGAAATTCTATCGTCACTCGGGTATTCATCGTTTCTAAAACAGGAATTCCTTCCACATCTGGACGTTGTAGTTGTTTTTCTTTAAATTCCACCGCTCGAAATTCGTAATGCTCGGCTATCTCAGTGGGAAATCCGGCTAATTTTAATAAACCCGCGCCACTCAATTGCATTAACTGCAAGAATGTTTCGTCTGTACCACGCAATTGTCGAGATGGTTTTGTCATCATTTGCTTCTCAATCGATTAACTATTGGTCACAGGAAAAAATTATCAGTTGATGGTCTTGCAACATGAGGTCTTCGGTTGAAAGAAACTGTTGAATCTACGCAGTTCTGGCAATGAATATGAGATAAAATTTAATTTGAATTCATTATAGCCGAATTTGACACGTTAATTAGAAAAAACGTTTTCAGTGAGGCACTGCTTTTCGTTAGGTTGAACCATCAAAATTAAATTGTTGATGTGCTAGAATCGATCACCTCATTTAGCTCAACTGTTCTCATGCACAAATTATCCAATCTCTTTACTAAACGCGCAGACCCTGAATTGATGGCAGCAGTAGATTTGGGTTCTAATAGTTTTCATTTGATTGCTGCACGTATGATTGACGGACAATTACATGTACTTGATAGTATAAGTGAAATGGTCAGACTTGCTGCCGGGCTTGACGCACGCAATTATCTCACGGAAGAATCTCAACAACGTGCCCTTGATTGTCTCGCCAGATTTTCGCAACGATTACGGGATATTCCCACAGAAAATATTCGTATTGTCGGCACCAATACCTTGCGAGTTGCAAAAAACGCCAAAGATTTTGTCACGAAAGCCGAACAAGTGTTGCAGCATCCCATTGATATTATTCATGGACGGGAAGAAGCGCGGTTAATTTATCTCGGCGTAGCGCACACTTTGGCAAATACACCGGAAAAACGTTTGGTGATTGACATCGGCGGAGGCAGCACCGAATTTATCATTGGGCAAAAATTTGAATCCTTACGACGAGAAAGTTTGGCGATGGGCTGTGTCAGTGCCAGTCAACGTTATTTTGCCGATGGGATGATTCGTGAAAAAACCATGCGTAAAGCGGAAATTGCAGCAATGCAGGAGTTGCAACCGATTGAGGAAATGTTTCAAAATACGGGCTGGAATGAAGTTGTGGGGGCATCGGGAACGTTGAAGGCAATCAGTCGAATTATCAATGAAATGGGCTGGGATCGCCAAATTACCGCCACCGCATTGCAAAAATTACGCGAAGTCACGTTACAAGCCAACCATCTGAATAAATTAAAATTAAAAGGTCTCAGTGAGCGACGTTTGCCCGTTTTTCTCGGTGGGCTTGCCATTCTCAACGGTATTTTTGAAGGTTTAAATCTCAAAAGTATGAGGGTTTCTGAGGGCGCGTTGCGTGAAGGCTTATGCTACGATTTATTGGGTCGTCATCGCGATGAGGATGTCAGGGAGCGGACAATTCAGTTTTTGACCACACGTTATTCAGTGGATACGGCACAGGCAGAACGGGTTGAAACGACGGTACTCAGTTGTTTAGAACAAGTAGCAAAATCGTGGCAATTATTGGATGAGGAATTTGCACATATCTTAAGTTGGGCGGCACGATTGCATGAAATTGGCTTGATGATTTCGCACCATCATTACCATAAGCATGGCGAATATATTCTGCATCATTCTGATTTATCTGGATTTTCGCAACAAGAACAATGGATTTTGGCAGTCTTGGTGCGTTCTCATCGCCGCAAATTTAGTGTCGAATTGTGTCAAACCTGTTTACACATCGAGCCGAATAAATTGATTCGTTTGTGTATGTTGCTCCGTCTCGCCGTCTTGTTACATCGTGAACGGAGTCGTTTATTATTGCCTGAATTTTCAATCTTGCCATTACTGAACGGTTTAAAACTGATTTTTCCTCGCGGTTGGTTAGCGCAACACCCTCTTACTCAAGCAGATTTAGAGCAAGAACGAGAATTTTTGAAAGTTACAAAATTGCAGCTTGAATTTGAATAACAGTCAGCAGTGTCATGCACCAAGGTGTTCAAATTCACAAAGGTGTATGACATTTTGCTTATACCTCCTACTCGTGCTGAATTGGCAAACCAAATAAATATGTTCAACCAATTGATTTTCATAACAATCATCAAAAACTATCCACAGCATTGACGTTAAATGCGCCATAAAAATGTTAAAATCGCTTGCACATCCCCATAGTTTACACACTCACGATGGATATTATCTACATTCGAGACTTAAAAGTCGAAACGGTTATCGGCATTTATGCGTGGGAACGGCAAGTAAAACAATCCGTTATCCTCAATCTACAAATGGCAACCGATATTCGACAAGCCGCGGCAACCGATCAAATTGAATACACTTTGAATTATAAAGCCGTCGCCAAACGCTTGATTGATTTCGTCAGTCATAGCCAATTTCAATTAGTTGAAACACTTGCAGAAAAAATTACTGAAGTCGTCATGACAGAATTCAATGTCCCTTGGGTACGCCTAGAATTGAACAAACGCGGCGCAGTGCGAGGGGCGAAAGATGTCGGTATTCTTATTGAACGTGGTATTAAAATCTCACAATAATCAAAATTCATGGACGCATATCTCAGTATTGGCAGTAATATTGATCCCATTTATTATATTCAAGCCGGCGTTGCCGATTTACGTCAGCAATATGGCAAATTAAACATTTCTCCCGTCTATGAGAGTGAATCTGTTGGATTTTCTGGTAGCAACTTTTACAATTTAATCGTCGCTTTTGAAACGGTTCAAGACCCTTACGAAGTCAACAAAAATTTGCGGATGATTGAAGCCAAACATGGCAGACAACGCAGTGGGCAACGATTTAGCTCACGCACCTTGGATTTAGATTTGATATTGTATGATAATTTAATTTTGAAAAACAATGGCTTAGAACTGCCGCGCGGCGAGATTCTTCGCTACGCGTTTGTGCTACAGCCATTGGCAGATTTAGTGCCCGATCTGTTGCATCCTGTGACAGGACAAAGTTATGCTGAATTGTGGCAACAATTTGATAAGACTGAACAATTATTATGGCAGGTACAAATGGACTTTCCAATATGAACATCTTAGTTTTTGATATTGAAACGATTCCTGATATTGCCAGTGGACGGCGGTTATACGGTCATCCAGCGGAGATGGCACAGCTCAGTGCTGAAGATGTCGCCCGTGTCATGTCGCATTATCGGCAACAACAAACTGATGGGCAGTCGGATATGTTACGCCATCATTTACAACAAGTTATCGCGATTTCCGTGGTGTTTCGTTTCCGTGGGAAGGTGAAAAATAAGGACACGGGACAAGTTGAAGAAAAGGATATTTTGGATGTACGCTCTTTGGCACAGCCCGATGCTTCAGAAAAAGAACTGCTCCAACAATTCTTTAATATTATTAAAAAATACACGCCCAACTTGGTCTCATGGAATGGCAACGGTTTTGATCTGCCCGTGTTGCATTATCGCTGTTTGTTGCATGGCGTAAATATGCAGCGTTATTGGGAAAAAGATCAAATTGATGATGACTATGTGTTGAATAACTTTGGACAAAAACGCCGGGTTCATTTTCAATATAATAAATATTTTAATCGCTACAATGAACGCCACCTTGATTTGATGGATGTGCTATCGGGTTATCAATCCAAAGTTTTTGCCAGTTTGGATGAAATCGCGACCATGTTGGGTTTGCCGGGAAAAATGGGAATGTCGGGCGATAAGGTGTGGGAGGCGTATCTGCGGGGTGAAATTGGACAAATTCGTGATTATTGTGAAACGGATGTGTTGAATACTTATTTGATTTATTTACGTTTTGAACAGATGCGCGGCAATTTGGGTGCCGTTGAATATTTACAAGAATGTCAACGAGTACATCAATTGTTGTTGCATGAATCTAAACCTCATTTCACCGCGTTTGCACAATCATGGCAACGAAGCGAAGAATTTAAACAATTGATTCCCATGAGCTAAGGAATCCTGCTGTTTAAATTTTATGAAGGCGTTCCCCCTTTGCAAATTAACAACATGACGATGTGATAGATTTTTTTAAATAAAACAAACGGTTACTCGTTCCAATGCTCCGCGTTGGAATGCAGTCCAGACGCTCCAGCGTCACAAGTCAAAGATGCTAACTGATTGAACTAAATCTAAGTTACATTTTGAATTGCGTCACTCCTAAATCTACTGAAAATGATATTTGAACGGGATAACTCCCAGAAACGGCTATGGAATTTGAGATTCTATGGCGAGATTAACTTAAAATATAGGTGATATACATTGACCATGCTTCAAAAAAAAGTATGTATGATAGGTGACTTTTCTGTGGGAAAAACCAGTTTAGTCTCGCGCTTTGTGAGACAATCCTTTTCTGAAAAATATCTCACCACTGTAGGCGTAAAAATTGATACAAAAATCGTGGAGTTAGACAAAGAGACGGTGAAATTAATTTTATGGGATATTGCCGGCAATGACGCACTCACCACCACCGCGATTTCTTATCTGCGTGGTTCGGCGGGATATTTGTTAGTTGTTGATAGTACAAGACTTCCTACATGGGAAAGCGCGCTGAATCTGCGACAGGCGGTTGCTGATCAAATTGGTGAAAAACCGTTCGTGATGCTATTGAATAAAACAGATTTGCAAGAACAGTGGGAATTAGATAAGGAACTGATTCAAAGCTATATTACGCAAGGATGGCATATTTTACACACCAGTGCGAAAACTGGCATGAATGTGGAAGAGGCATTTGCGACATTGGCGAATTTAATGCTGCAAGCTTAAAGCAAATTTGGGCAAGGTAAAAAAACATCTGGTCTATATTTTGCCTTGTCAGCGATATCGTCTGATTTACATTTTTTTGGTCAGCTCCAACGAGACAATAACCTGTTGATTAAGTTGAACTTTAACAACTGACCACCCATTTTTCTACTTTTTAAAAGTATAGGGAGAATTCCATGAGTCTGACTATTCCTTTTGCGATTGCGCGTTATATTCGTTCTGTCTGGATGTCAAAAACTTCTATTGCCTATTTGCGTTTAGACAAAGAAGGGAATTTATTGGAATGGGGCGGAATGCTAGAATATTATGGCTTACAAGATTTGCGGGTAGGGCAGGCAGCAATTGAGCAAATTAGTTTTTTAGAAGGGATGTTCCCAGTAGAAGAGCCCGAAGTTTTGGAATTCTTGCGCACTGGCAGTGGACGCAGTGCCCATATTCACTTGGTTCCTTATGACGAAGGAACTTGGGTAATTTTGTTTGATGCCACTTCAGAGCATGATAAACAACAATATACGCAACAACGGCTGAATGAATTATCATTATCGGCTTATCGACAAACACAAGCCATTGAACAAATGAGAAATCAGCTCATCGAACCCCAATTAATCAAAAAATAAAAGGTTATAGAATGATTTCAAATCGTTTGATTTGTTCAACGCGATGTCGATTTATTTCCTTGAGGATGCAACAATGATATTTTCAGAATAATTATAAATATTTCTTAAAATCAATTGGTTGCATCTCAATTCGATAATTTTTCAGATTTTAACTTTTTTTATATCCATGTTGTATCAACTTGCTACATTTTGCTACGATTTTTCATCTCACCGCGCCAAATTTACCCGCATTTCCAAGATTAAAAATTGTGTCCCGCTTTCTGCCCAACAGTTGAACGAATTACGCGAGAATCGCACCATCCGAATTCAAAAGAGCAATCAATTCCAATGGCAACCAAAATTTACAAATGTTTAGTGTGCAACTTCATTTATGACGAAGCTAAAGGCTTACCCGAAGGCGGTATCGCCCCAGGCACAGTGTGGGAAGATGTCCCCGAAGAATGGGTCTGTCCAGAATGTGGTGTGGGTAAGGCAGATTTTGTATTGAAGGAAATGTAATTTATCATCTGAATCAATCTGATATAACAAGATTATGTGACAACAGTTGAGCAATCGTTCGGACAGTTAAAATTTTACGTTTTATTGAGATTTCAACGGGTTGGTAAACCGAATCAATATTCTCAACCGATTGATTTCACAAATAATTACAAAAAGCTGTCCGAACTGTTGTTAAGCAAATGACACGGATTCAGATTCACGAGAAAAACGATGAAATATGCTTTACTTTTGATTTTATGCTGTGTGGGTCAGGTATCCGCCGATGACGGATTAGAACAACGAATTATTCAGCTTGAACAAGAGGTTACGTTAATCAAACAACAAATTGAGATGCTCAATGCAACCGCGCAGAAAAACCAAGCTGCTGCCCCCACGCATTTGAACATTGTGTTGAGTCGATGGTATTTTCGCGCCGAAAAGGTCAAATTTAACACTTATTATGCGTTAGACATTGAATTAACGAATCATTTTGACAAAGGGATCAAAGAAATGGATGCCCGCGTCCGGTTTAGTGATTTATTGGGCGGTTTGTTATACTCAGTTTCTCTGGGTAAACAAATTCAAATTGCCCCCGGTCAGTCATTGGTGGACAAAGGAACGCAAGCAAATCAACGTCTCATCGCAGAACAGCATCCGTTAAAACGACTCAGTGAACGAGATGTCAAAGCAGAGATCAATGTGCGAAAAATTGTGTTTGACGATGACAGCGTGTGGGATGCCGGGTTGCAATAATTTTATGACCAGATGACGCTAGAAAATCAATCGGTTACAATACAACAGAGTCCAAATATCTCAACGAGGTGTTGGACTCGAATCAACTCAAAGTTTTCCATAAGCATTTGCCACCACTACTTTTTTCTAATCCTTCTAAATAAGCCTGATGCGCTTGCAATTCTTCTTCTGTCGGCATCAACACCAGTAAACGCGGTCTATCGCTCAAAACTCGTTTCACCTGCGTATGCGATCCCGCCCCTGCTCCCGAATCCAACGCTCCTAACAACGTTGTCTGTCCGCCAGTGATGGCAAGATACACTTCCGCCAATAATTGCGCATCCAACAACGCCCCGTGCAAATCTCGCCGTGAATTATCGACATTGTAACGCTTACACAGCGCGTCGAGTGAATTTTTCTGTCCGGGGTGTAATTTGCGCGCCAACGGCAAAGTATCGGTAATTTGACAATAATGATTCAGCGGCTGCCAGTCCTGCCTGAGTTGTCGCAATTCATAATTAATAAAATTGGTATCAAACTCCGCGTTATGAATAATCACTTCCGCATCTTTCACAAAAGCGATAAAATCCTGCACAATGTCTTTAAAACGCGGTTTGTCCTTCAAAAACTCATTTGTGATGCCGTGCACCGCCAATGCGTCATCATCAATCTTGCGATCTGGTTGTAAATAATGATGAAAATGATGTTGCGTGGTGCGACGATTCAGCATTTCGACACAGCCAATTTCAATAATGCGATGTCCATCTTTGGGATCAAGCCCAGTTGTTTCGGTGTCTAAAATCACTTGACGCATCTTGTTATCTCTTCTTAATTTGATCTTGTATCGTCGCAACTTTGCGAATCCACGGCTGAGTTTCTTGTTTTAATTCCTGTGGCAAGTTATCTAACGCTTTTTGTGCTTGTTCACGATGAGAATACATTCCAGTGATGAGCACATACCAATCACGATTTTGATAACGAGTTTGAAAAACAGCAAGTTGTGATAATGAATGGGCGGTGCGAAATTTGTCTAAACGCTTGGTCTCATACGCACCTAACAACTGGATTGTATAAGATTCTGGCGGCTGTTGTAACAACCAAGTTTCATCTTTCACCGTCTTATTCTCAGTTTCCGGTTGTACGGGCAGAATTTCAACTTTTGGCTCAGGCGGAGGCTCTTGTGGCGTATTGACCGGGCTCGTTGGTGTAACATTCTCAGAACGCGGTATTTCAACAGGCGGTTGCGGCGGTAGGACAGCAATAGATTGCGGGGGATCGGTGGAAATCAACAAGAGATTTTGGAACAATTCGGGATATTGCCAATAAGAAAACGCACCGGCAGCCACCAATGTTAGAAAAAGTAGCAACGTCAATGCTAACTTCCTGTAAGATTTGGCTTGATGCACCGGATAAATCGGCTGTTGTTCCAGAAATCGTTCTAGGGCTTGATAAGCTAATTTATTGATTTTTAATGGAATGCCTTCTGATTGCGTATATATTTTTTTGATTAGATGGTTGTTAAATGGATGAATAGACGTGTAGCCGGTATTTTGTAACCGAAATAAAATATAGTCACCGACTTGAGTTTGTGAAAATGGCGGAATATCAAGGGTATGCACCAACGTTTTATGCACAATTTCAAATTCTGGCGTGGCTAAAATGCTCGTAATTTGGGGTTCGCAAAATAACACGACTCGCATTCGCGTGACTTGTTCGGTTTGCATGGCTAATTCTATCAACATTTTGAGTGTCGCTATCGGCAACAGATGGGCATCATCGACTAAAAGCACGGGTAATTGTCCATGATAGCGCGCCGATGCAATGTGGCTGCGTAAACTTTCTTTCAATACTTGCGCGGACTTACCTTCATGTCGCACTTTGAATGCAGATAAAATATGTGAGGTCAGGGCATCAGGAGAAATCGCGGGGGTACTCGACAAAGTACACACCCACCAATGCTCATTTCCAGCAATTCTGAGTTGATTCAATAAACTGGTTTTGCCATAGCCCTTTTCGCTCAATATCAGTACCAATTGCTCGCTATTTTGAATCAGATGGCGAATCAAATTAAAACGTTGCGTCAGTTCGAGGGTGGCAAAAAATCGCCCGGCATATTCGGTATCGGCAAAAGGTTGTATTTCACTTAGCGTAGGGATGTTGGACATGTGATTATCTTGTTAATTTTGATAGGTTTGAGCCACAATTTTCATGATTTTTAGGATGAACATAAAGTAGGGTTAAATGACAGTTGTTGTGATGGAAATTTGATCAATAATGTGGTTCATTGGGATTCATCTGTCCCATTTACAATACCACAATTTGACTGCTCATCTGCGATTATTTTATCAAGTAACTATCTCAATCAGAGCAAGGAATTTTAGCGCGCCTATTCCACCATCTAATTTTGGAGTTTTACTGCTCAAAGCTGCTTTATATTAACATAATCAATTGTGTAGTCAAATATCTGGTGTAAAATCTCGTAAATAATGCTGGATTCAGCCAAAAGCCGCGCCACGCCTGCGATTTGATTAAAAAACTTGATTTTTACCTCGCACTTGAGATAGCATAAATGTTGATATGAATAAAATTACCACAATATTACTCTTATGCACCGTTGCGGGTATGGCAGCTGGGTGCAGCAATGTAGCTACCAAGCCAAATGTTTCTGGCAAGGTCTCTGGCGACAAGAAAGTATTAACTTATGTCGAAGAGATTGATGAAAGCAGTGAGGAATTTCTTGACGCGCTGCCTCAATGGAAAGATGACAAAAGTTTAGGCACTGTCTGGTTGCATCCTGCATCTAAGCAAGCTCTATTTTTGCAAAAAGTTTTTACTGACAGTGAACGCTATGATTATCAACAAGCTCAGGCGTATGAGCAATTACCGAGCCAGTATGATAATTTGTGGCAGCGTTTGCGCGCCGGCTATCAACTTCAGGTGCAAGATAATGCGGAAATAACTCGCACTGTTGGATATTTTTCTCGGAAGCCCCGTTATTTTGAAAATATTTCGCAGCGGGCGCGTCCTTATCTTTATCATATTGTACAAGAATTAGAACGTCGTAAAATGCCGCTCGAACTTGCGTTGTTGCCCGCGATTGAGAGTTCCTTTCAACCCACTGCGTTGTCACCGAAAAAAGCCGCAGGTGTTTGGCAATTTATCCCCAGTACCGGTAGAAATTACGGTTTAAGACAAAATCGTTTCTACGACGGGCGGCGGGACGTGCTGGCTTCGACTCGTGCGGCATTGGATTATTTGGAAAAATTGCATGAAATGTTTGATGGCGACTGGTTATTGGCGGTAGCTGCGTACAATTGCGGTGAAGGGGCGGTGGAACGCTCAATTCGCAAAAACCAAGCTCGTGACAAACCAACGGATTTTTGGTCGCTTGACCTGCCGCGTGAAACTCGTCAATATGTTCCTAATTTGATTGCAGTTTCCAAAATTGTCGCGGAACCGGAAAAGCATGAAGCGAAACTCAGTTATATTTCTAACCGTCCGTATTTGCAAAATGTCAACGTAGGCACGCAAATTAATTTGAACTTGGCGGCGAGATTGGCGGGACTTTCTACTCATGAATTCAATCGGTTAAATCCCGGCTATCGGTTGGGTGTCACTGATCCCGATGGACCCCATCTTTTGACATTGCCAATTGACAAAGTTGATGATTTTAAACAAAAATTAACCGCGATTCCGGTCGAAACCTTACTTTCTGGAATCACGCAACCTAAACCTAAACTTGAACCTATTCAAGAAGATTCAGAAGAAACTGCGTCCACTGATACGGATGTTGCTGTCGCTGAAACTACCGTAGTGGCTCGTGCGGAAGTATCAAAACCAGAACGAGAATATGTCGCTGCGCCTCGTCGTTTTGTTCCTCCACCGCGTATGGCTAAATTATCTCAACCTGCCGCGCCTAAGCTGTTAGAATCCAAGAAGAAATCAACCACGCATACCGTGAAAAACGGCGATACCTTATGGACAATCGCCCGCAATTACAAGGTCAGTGTGGAAGAATTGACGCGATTGAATGGGTTACAAAAGAAGGGCAAGGGTTTACAGTTTGGGAAGAAATTGGCAATTTCCCGGTGATGAATAATTAATCGCTTGATTTTAAAGTAATCTAGCCATTGTTTGAACCGTAATTCAGTTGATAAACATAATTGACCTGATTCGTTACGTTAATTAGATAAATTATGAAAATTACGGTTCAGACAACTTTACTGTTCGCCAGTTTTAAAATGATTTAACTCTATGATTTTGAATGAAGTCAACAAAACTGAGCGGCATTTTGCAACCGATGACGCGCCCTCGCCACTCCCATCAATGATAATAAATGCGCCATTTCCGGACCGTGGGTTTCTCCCGTCAACGCAGCACGCAACGGCATAAATAGGTTTTTCCCCTTGGTGCCGGTGCTTTCTTTCAATAATTGAATCAACTGTTTATAATCTGCCTGACTGGTTTCTAACGCGGTGATCGCATGAGTGAAAAACGCGGCACCAGCTTGTTGAAGGGTGTCACGCGCAGAATCTTCCATGACCAATTCATCAGTAAACAGTACCTTTGCCCAATGCAATGCTTCTTTCGGAAACAATAAGTTAGGACGAACCGCGCTGATAAATTCCTGTTGCAATTCGCTCGGCACAAGGGCATGAACTTCGGCATCCAACAGTTGCCACAATCGTGACGTATCTATCTGATTCATCGCGGCTTGTTGCCAATGTTGCATTTGCTGCATGTCAAAGTGGGCGGGGGCTTTTCCCAATCTTTCCAACGAAAAATGCTGCGCCAATTCTGCCAACGGTCGCAACCCAATTTCTTCGGTGAACGTGTGTCCCAATCGCGCCAAATAATTGACCACCGCTTCCGCTAACCAACCGTTTTGTTTCAATTCTTGAATACTCAAACTGCCATTGCGTTTTGACAGCGGCGCGTTATCTGCTCCGAGAATCATGGAAATATGCCCATATTGCGGCACCGGTAAATTCAGCGATTCCAAAATCAAAATTTGACGTGGGGTATTGGCTAAATGATCTTCGCCGCGCAACACGCAAGTCACGCCCATCAACGCATCATCAACCGCATTGCAAAAGAAAAACGCCGGCGTTCCATCTGCGCGACGAATAATAAAATCGCCGATGTCTGCACTCGCAAATTGTTGATTACCGCGCACAATGTCAGTAAATTCAATCAGTCTGTGGCGTGGCAGTCGAAAACGCAAGGTCGGTTGTAATCCCTGCTCTAATTTGCGTTGAATATCCGTAGGCGATAAATGGTCGCAATTGCCAGAATAACGCGGTGCCTTGCCAGAAGACAGTTGAATTTTGCGCGAAATGGCTAATTCTTGTGGCGAACAAAAACAGGGATAGGCGAGATTTTTGGCTTCCAATTCAGCGTAATATTTGGCGTAAATGTCCCCGCGTTCCGATTGTGCGTAAGAACTTTGCGTCCCACCCACTTCGGGACCTTCCTGCCATAACAAGCCGAGCCAGCGCAAATCTGCTAATAATTGCTGTGTAAATTCGAGCTTGCTGCGTTCTAAATCCGTGTCTTCGATGCGTAATAAAAACACTCCGCCGGTTTGATAAGCAAACAATGCGTTAAATAAGGCGGTGCGTACATTGCCCAAGTGCATTAAACCAGTGGGACTGGGGGCAAAACGGGTTTTAATCATGGTGTGAATCATTGAGTTGAGTGAACGGAATGGAAGAATTGAAATTTTTTAATACGATGAAATTGGTGAATATTTGAAGCGTGGCGTGATGACAACGGCGTGCTGGGATGTCACAATGGAGTTTAAAAGGTGATCACTTTCAAACTCCATGATTCACTAGGCTACTTGTCCTCGATGGAAACCGCTTGTTGTTTGTCGATGATATTCAATCCTTTCAACAAATTCAGAGCTTCATACAACGCGTAATCCACCTTTTCTAACGGTTCGGATTCAGTAATTTTATCTGGTTTATCCGATTTTCCTTTATTGCTCGTCTTATCTGAGGGTTTATCGGATTTTTCAGATTTATCGGGGCGAGCGGTTTTTTTATCGTCTTTCGGATTGCCCAAATGCCGCGCTAAATCTGATTCTTTCACCAAGTTATCTTCATTTCTTTCCACCGATGCAATTTCAACTTTGTTCAAGGTAATATCGGGCTGAATCCCCTCGGCTTGAATCGAACGTCCCGACGGCGTGTAATAACGGGCTGTGGTCAATTTTAACGCGGCATTGCCGTTCATGGGTAGAATCGTTTGCACCGACCCCTTACCGAACGTTTTTGTTCCCATCACGACCGCTCGCTTGTGATCCTGCAACGCCCCTGCGACAATTTCCGAAGCGGAAGCCGAACCGCCATTGACCAAGACCACTATCGGCGCGCCTTCTAAAATATCCTTCGGACGGGCGCGAAATTTCAACGACGCATCATCAACCCGACCTTCGGTGTAAACGATTAAGCCCTTGGTTAAAAACGAATCGGACACGGCAACCGCAGCATTTAACACGCCACCGGGATTGTTACGCAAATCGAGGATTAAACCCTTGAGATTTCCTTTGTTTTCTTCTTTCATCTTGTCAATGGCTTTTTCCAAATCTTCGCCGGTGTTGGACTGAAATTGACTGACGCGTAAATAAGCATAACCGGGTTCAACCAAGCGATTTTTCACACTTTTCACCACGATGACCGCCCGCGTGATGTTAATTTTTAGCGGTTTATCTTCATTTTCTCGCACAATGGTTAAAGTGATAGAGGTTCCCGGCGTGCCCCGCATCAATTTCACTGCGTCGTTTAAAGCCATGCCTTTCACCGGTGTATCATCCAAACGAATGATTAAATCTCCCGCCTTAATTCCTGCGTTGTCTGCGGGTGTATCGTCAATCGGTGAAATTACCTTGACAAACCCATTTTCCATGCCCACTTCGATCCCTAATCCGCCAAACTCCCCTGTCGTTCCCACTTGCAATTCTTTATAGGCTTCTGGATTCAAATAGTTAGAATGTGGGTCGAGTCCAGTGAGCATCCCCTGTATGGCATTTTCCAACAAGGTTTTATCATCCACTTCTTCCACGTAATCAGTTTTAATTTTTTGAAATACTTCGGTGAAGGTGCGTAATTCTTCAAACGGGATTTTCTTAATAATTCCATCCGGGGTTGCCGTGCTCCGCCCAGCAAAAACCGTCGTTCCGATGGCGATAAACGCGCCCAAGATCGAACCGAGAAACAATGGGGGTAAATAACGAAATAGAATCTGCATGAAACTGACCTTTTGCTATAAAAAATTATCATCCACGTACTGTGGCGGGGAAAATGGACTGTGGGGACTCAACTGAGTTCATTCAGAATGCAATTGATATAATTTATTGATTTAACACAATAAAAATTTTAGTAACGCGTGCTTTTACGATAACTTGATGTATTCAAACAGCTTCTAAACCATTGACAATCACTAACAAAGAGAATGAGAATGATTATCAGTGATATTCCCGTCGTATCAAACTATTTTCGCAACTGCTTGATTGCTCAAGTCTTACGTTACTATGACGGGCGATTACAGTCCCGCTGAAGCTCGTCGGGACTTACGGCAAAAACAGTTTAAGCAGTGTAATTGTTCAGATTAATTGCGGCATTTAAGTCACGATCAATCACAAACCCACAAGCATCGCATTCAAAAATACGATCCTTCAAAGTTAGGATTTTCTTGACTTGTCCGCAATTTGAGCAAGTTTTACTGCTTGGGAAGAATCTATCGGCAATCACGACAATGCAATTTCTTAAGACTGCTTTGTATTCAATGAATTGCCGCAGCATTCCGAACCCAACATCTGCAATGGCACGGCTCAACTTTCTGTTTTTCATCATGCCTTTGACATTTAAATCTTCGATAACGATTCTATCAAAGGTTTTCGTCAGATAATCAGAGAGTTGGTGCAGTATTGCTTCACGTTGTCTTGCAATCAAAAAGTGGAGTTTCTGAATCTTTAGCTTGGCTTTCGCATAACCATTCGATCCCCTCACTTTTCGAGATAAACTTCTTTGTAACTTCCGCAACTTACGCAAATTGTTTCTCAACAATCTGCTGTTTTCAAAAACTTCGCCATTACTCAATGTTGCCAATGACTTAATCCCAACATCCACGCCAACAGACGGCTGCCGATTAACATCTTTTGGGTCATATTCATCGGTTTCGACTAAAAACGACGCAAAATACTTTCCTGCTCGTTTTGAAATGGTCACTCGTTTGAGTTTGCCGCCAAAACGAATCGGTTGACGCATATCTATCCGAGTTTTCAACTTTTCGATCCGTAACATTTTGTTTTTAACGTCAAACTTCGCAGAATCACGAATAGAAAAGCGGTCTCTGTCGCCACGCTTCTTAGGCTTAGGATAGCCCGGATTCTTACTTCCTTGCCGAACTTTACGAAAGAACTGTGTAAAAGCGGCATCCAAATCATCAATAACATTACGAGTTATTACCGATGAAACTTCACTATACCACGAAAATTCCACCCGTAGAACTTTCATGTAGAATTGATAACCAGCATCTTTTGTCCATTTGAAAATGTAATGTCCATCAGCATCTTGCTGACTAAACCACGCCCGCATGTGATTCCAACAATGCCGATAATGACCACAGGCTTTATTAAGGTAATCAACCTGATCGGGAGTGGGTCGCAATTCTACTTTATGTGCCAGTAACATAAAAATCCTGTAAATAAATGGCAACCTAAGTTATCTGTTGTCAACTGTTATGGTAACAGGACGGAGCATCTCGCAAACCAAGTTGAGTCAAGCGTCATTTTTAGTCGTAATAGTAGCATAAACTTGAGGTGGTGGTGAGTTAATTGCTGTTATGGTGTGAAGGCGAAATTATTGATGTGGGGCTGCATGGTGAGTAAAAATTTGTTTTAAATTAACCTGTTGAACCTTAATTCGCTTAATTAACATAATTTGCCTAACCATCGTACCGATGATGATAATGGTGTCAATTAGGAAAATTAAGGTTCAGACAATCTACACAACCGATTGATATTTATCTTTATTTCGAGACTGCCACATCTCAAAAGCCATTTTTTGCGCCTCTGCCACACTGCCCGCCTTCCCTAGCAAACGGAGTGCAATTGCTGCCGTGCCATAAACCGCACCTTCAGCATACTCATCTTGCACCTCGCCCCGCCACAAACCAACTAACAGTTCTGGTTGCATGGATTCTTCCTTGATATGCCGCTGTGGAAAAATCGGTGCCCACACTTCTTCAAGCAATTCCCCCTGATGCACACTTTGCACCACACATTCCACATCCGGATCACGTTCACTTTCACCTCCATCGCCTTTAAATACAGCAAGATGCGGTTGCTCAATTAACAATGCCGCTTCTTGATGCACTTGACGATAATTGGGGTGAAAAATCCCTTGCATCACATACGGCGCACGACACGGATTGATCATACGAGCCAAGGTGTGCACCGGCGAACGCAATCCCATCAAGGAACGTAAATTGATAATTTCATGCAATTTCGGCGACAGATACTCCAACGACATATAACAAAAATTTTGTTGTTCAAGTTGCTGTTTCACTTCATCAAAATTTTTGGCATCGGTCAAATTAAAATAACGCAACACGCTTTGAGTATAAACGCGTCCACTGGTATGTCCACTTTCACCGTGCATAAAAACCTTGATTCCATTCTCAGCCAACAATAGCGTTGCCAATAAAAACCAAGGTAAATGCCGCCGCTTGCCTGCGTAAGATGACCAGTCCAAATCAACTTGAATGTTGGAAGGAACTGCGAGTGATTCTTGCACCCCGAGAATGAAACCCGCTAATTCTTCTCGTGTTTCTTCCTTCACCCGCATCAACATGAGGAAAGCCCCAAGTTGCACCGGTTCAACTTCCCCCGCCATAATCATCTTCATTGCGGTTTGGGATTCTGTCAACGTCAGCGGACGAGTGCCATTTTTGCCCTTCCCCAACGCTCTGATAAATGGTGCAAACGCATGTTCTTGATACACGGTAAAAACATTATGTGACATTGCATTGCCTCTTGAATAGATAGATGTTAAAGTTTGGGGATGTAACCCAGTTGTAGAGAGTTAATTTTCAGTATAATCAAACGGTTGGTGCTGAAAATCTATCATCGGTTATTCACTCCACCGGAGGAATATTAGGGCGCATCTTGAGAATTTCAATCAGAATTTTCCACGCTTCAAAAATCTTCCCAACCGTTATCATCTGTTTTACCCTCCGTCAGCGGTTTTTTCTCCACTGATTTTTTATTCAAACTACTTGATGATATTCGTGATTTTGCCACTTTTGCCGGTTCAAGGGCAGGTAATGTCGCAGTCGCTTGATGACCTACATTGAAAAATCTAATTTGCTCTTTCAACAGCCCAACTTGTTCTGACATGAGTTTCGCTGGAAAGCGCGGCTTTTTGTACTAAAGTTGAGTTTTGTTGCGTCATCTCATCCATTTGCGAAATTGCGGTGTTGACTTGATTAATTCCTGAGGATTGTTCAGCACTTGCCGCTGCGATTTCTGCAATAATGTCACTCACTTTTTTCACTGCTGCGACGATTTGTTGCAGGGTTTCACCCGATTTATTCGCCAACTTGGTGCCTTCATCCACTTTACCCACGCTGTCTTGAATTAACAGTTTGATTTCCTTCGCAGCCGCGGCACTTCGTTGCGCCAAATTGCGTACTTCCGATGCAACCACAGCAAAGCCCCGTCCCTGTTCCCCTGCCCGTGCAGCTTCGACTGCGGCATTCAGTGCTAACAGATTGGTTTGAAAGGCGATTTCATCAATTACACCAATGATGTCGGTAATTTTCCGACTGCTGGTACTAATTTTTTCAATTGCTTGCACCGCTGCCCCCACCACATCACTGCCTTTTTCCGCCAACCCACGTGCCGAAATTGCCAATTGCGTGGCTTCATGGGCATTATCCGCATTTTGTTGCACGGTACTGGTCATTTCTTCCATACTCGCTGCGGTCTGTTGTAAGAAAGAAGCGTGCTGTTCCGTGCGTTGACTTAGGCTAGTGTTACCTTCGGAAATTTCTAATGCCACCCGGTTCACAATATCAACCATTTGCTGAATTAATAAAATAATTTCTGTCAATTTCCGTGTCGTCGCATTGGCATCATTACGCAATTGTTCAAATTCACCAACATATTGTTTTTCAATCGTTTTTGTCAAGTCACCTTGTGCTAATGCCGCGAACATGTGCATGGTCTCGCGTAGGGCAGATTGATTGAAATCCATAATTTTGTTGACACCCTCGCCAAACACCGAGAAAAATCCACTTTTATTTAACATATTGATTCGTTGGCTAAAATCACCTTGTGACGCTGCTTGTACCACTGTATTGATTTCCTGCTCGACAGCAACTTGTACTGAAATGTCTCGAAATTCGGCAACTGTCCCAATTCGCACGCCTTCAGCATTTAATACCGGCGTAACTGTTGAATCTATGGTCAGTTCGCCCATTTTGAATTTCGAGTTATAACTGCCGGTCAAGCCATCTAATAGACCGCGTTGTTGTTCTGGAAGACTATGATATTTATCTATTTTTGAGCCTAACACATCGTTGACATTAAAATTGTTAAAACGATGCCGAAAATGGGTTTCTTGCTTACTGAGCAAGTTATACGCAGATTTGTTCATATAGAACCGATTTGACATCTTTAAGCCATTTAGATCAAGTTGTTTCTATTTTCA
>DYNO01000134.1 GCA_020721025.1 Thiomargarita sp.
AAAATAGAAACAGCTTAATCTACATGGCTTAAAGATGTCAAATCGGTTCTATAGACATGATTCTTGTGCAAAGTTGGCGTGAGAACATGCTAAAATACATTAATTTTTTTCAAATCGTCTCTGTTGATTCATCTTACATAAAATCTTTTCATTTTAGTTACCTAGACTATGAAATTCTCTATTCAATGGCTGATAGCGTTAGGATTGACTTTACTACCACTGTTGTTACTCATGCCACTCGGATTACTTTGGTTATGGCAACATAATTGGTTTTTATGGCTATGGTTGAGCTGTGGACTTGCCTGTACGCTGGGTGGCTGGATGTGGGTACAATATTTACATCAAAAACAATTCGTAAGCCTCATCGACGAAACCAAGACCGAACCCAATAAACGTTGGAATGATCGGGGGCAAGGCGCGTGGCAACGAGTCAAAAAAATTGCAGAAAGTGTTAATCCGGATGACTTTCCGTTAGAACAACAAGGAAAATGGTTTGACTTGGGGAAAACAGTTTTAGAATCGGTGGCGCAACATTATCATCCAGATTCTGAACATCCTATTGCGGAAATTCCTATTCCATACGTCTTAAAAATCATTGAGTTGGTCAGTAAAGATTTACGAATCAACTTTGTCGAAAACGTTCCCGGTAGCCACATTATCACAATTCATGATATTTTTCGCGGACAACGCTTTTCAACTTTGGCGAAAAAATACTATCGACTCTATCGGTTACTGTCCATCCCATTGAACCCAGCATCGAGCTTATTTCGTGAATTTCAGGGCATGTTTACCAAAACCATCGTCAACGCTGCCTCTGATAATATCAAGTTGTGGTTGCTGCAAATGTATGTAAAAAAAGTTGGGTACTATGCCGTTGAATTATATAGCGGTACGATGGTACTAGACGAAATCGCCTTTGCTGAATATCAACCGACTAAAACCCAAACTGAAGTGCAAATGGACAGCCCCTCCCGGGAAATTCCACTACGCATTTTAGTTTTAGGACAAGTCAATTCTGGAAAATCTAGTTTAATCAATGGATTATTCGGCGAACTGCGTATTGCCACCGACATTTTACCCAGCACCGATCATGTGAAACCGTATGTGCTTGAAAAAGATGGTATTCAAAAAGCGATAGTCTTCGACAGTGCGGGTTATGAAAATCAGTTTGAAGCGAAAAAATCGTTTGCTCGGATTGAGTCCGATATTTTATGTAGCGACTTGATTATATTGGTATGTTCCGCAGTAAATGGGGCACGCCAAGCAGATAAAATTGTATTGAATGAACTGACGTATTTGTATAAAAAACAACTTTATATTCCCATGCCATCCGTATTAATCATTTTGACCCACATTGATCAATTGCGTCCACTGCGTGAATGGAATCCCCCATATAACATCGAAAAACCCGACACCCAAAAATCGACCGCCATTCGTGCTGCAATGGAGGCGGTGGCAGAAGAATTAAAGATCGACTTAGCAAGGGTTATTCCGGTATGTTTGAAGCCCGATCAATTATATAACATGCAAGAAGGTGTGATTCCGGCGGTTCTTGCTCATCTGGAATCGGCGAAACGAACACAATATTTGCGCTGCATTCAAGAATTTCGCAGTGAGCAGGATTGGCTCATTTTATGGCAACAAGCACGTAAGGCGGGCAAAATTTTGTTCAATACCAGTGTTGATCTCGCCAGCAAATTCGTTGAATTAAGCGAGTTTAGAACCCGATTATAATTCCATCTGAATGTCGCAATGCCTCACAACAAAAGCTCAAATTCAAACAACGAAATTTGACCAAACACTGTCATAATGAGAAATAATTTCAAATAAAACAAAGAGTTCCTCGTTCCAATGCGCCGCGTTGGAATGCAGTCCGGACGCGCCAGCGTCACGCGTGATAATTTCTAACTCATTGCTTTTTATCATATTGATGAAAAATTATTGCTCTGTTGAAATGGATAGCGAAATACAGATGGTTGAACCCATAGAATTTGAACCGGTGACGCTGGCGCGTCTGGACTGCATTCCCACGCCGGCGCATGGGAACGAGGAACTTTTTGTTTTATTTAATAAAAATTTACCATATTGTGAAGTTTTATTGCTTAAAAGCAGGTAACAAAACATATTTTGAGTCACAATCCCTTAAGTCAATGGTTTTGATGCCTCATAAGTCAAGATAGTTCATTCATCTTAACCGGTTCTGATTTCTAAAATCCATGTTTTCACCATTTCGAGTCATTCTTCAAAGGTGCTCACTATGTTTGGTATCAAATTCATCAAGATGCAACCGACGACCTATCTATTACAATACAGTCGTGGCAAACTCAAACGTGAAGGGCGCGGCTTGGCATTTTTCTATTTCGCGCCATTTACCTCATTAGTTGCGGTACCGCTGAAAAGTCATGATATTCCATTCATTTTTAATCAAATCACCGCTGATTATCAAAGTGTCAGTATTCAAGGGCAAGTCAGTTATCGCATTGTTCATCCAAAACAAATTGCAGAATTATTGAATTTTACCCTCGATAGTCGGGGTCTGGGCTACGTGAGCAATGATTTGGAAACATTACCGCAACGCGTCATCAACCAGATTCAAGTCCTGATGCAAAGTTTGTTGGGTAAATTGCCATTACGAGACACGCTGAAATCGGGCAATATGTTGGTTGAACAAATTTTGCCGCTGTTGAGCGAAACCAAAGAAATCAAAGCCTTGGGGCTGGAAGTGTTAGGCTTGTCAATTTTAGCGATCAAACCTACTCCAGAAATGGCGCGGGCATTGGAAGCGGAAATGCGCGAAATGTTGTTGAAAGAAGCCGATGAAGCGATTTATTCCCGTCGTAATGCTGCGGTTGAACAGGAACGCGCTATCAAGGAAAATGAATTAAATACGGAAATTGCGGTAGAAAATAAAAAACGCCAAATCCGTGAAACTCAAATGGATGCTGAACGGGCGGTGCAAGAAAAACAACGACAAATTGCACAGGAACAGATGGCGGGCAAGATTGAGGTCGAAAAATTAAACAAAGCCTTGGTATTGCTGACGACAGAAAATCTGAAATATCAAGCGGATGCACAAGCCTATCATCTAACAGCGAGTATGCAGGCATTGGCAGGAGTTGAGGCAAAAACAATTGAAGCCCTTGCCAGTATGAATATGAATCCGAATCAATTGGTTGCCGCGGCATTTCGTGATTTGGCAAATCATGCGGATAAAATCGGACATTTGAATATTTCTCCCGACTTACTGCATGAACTGTTGACATCGGAATGAGGAATTGACATGACATTCCCGTTGTCTGGTTTAAAAATTCTCATCACCCGCCCACAACATCAAGCAATTCATTTAAATCAATTAATTACCCAAGCCGGTGCTGAAACATTACTGTTGCCGGTTTTGGAGATTGAGCCGCTGCCGGTATCATTTGCTGCCGGTGAATTTGATGATTATCAATGGATTATCTTCACCAGTACCAATGCAGTCACCTATGGTTTGCCGCTCATCCTGCCCTTGTCACCTCAGTTAGCCATTGCAAGTATTGGAAAAAAAACAGAATTTGCATTGCAGCAATATTTACCTCATCACACCCTGACGACTGCGCCACCGCCATATCACAGCGAATCGTTTTTAACTTTGCCGCAATTTCAACAGGTTCGCAATTCAAAAATCGCACTATTCAAGGGTGAAGGCGGGCGAGAACTCTTGGCAGAAACTTTACAACAACGTGGGGCATGGGTGAAAACGGTGGCAGTCTATCGTCGAGTTCAGTCAATTCAAGAAGTTACGTGGTTGGCGGATGTGGGAAAAATCGACATGATCATTGTCACCAGTAATGAAAGTTTGCAGCATTTATTCAACATGTTAGCAAATTTTGCTTGGTTACCGCATACTCCGTTGATTTTAATCAGTCAACGTATGGCAGACCCAGCGCGGCGTTTGGGTTCAACAGCACCGTTGTGGATTGCGAGCGAAGCCAGTGACGAGAGATTGTTGCAGGCGGCGTGCGATTATGCGATGAATCGGGATAAATTCAATTAGCTATTTATCTTTCCACAAAAGATCAGGAGTTAGTTCCTGTTACCGAAACAACTACATTTAGTTTAATATGGCTACATACGATTCAATCATCAATACTTATCTGACATTGACTCCCTGCGACTGAAATCAGTCGTTTACCGCAATTGATAGCGGTTCATAACAGGTGATTAGCAATTTGATTAATGATGATATAGGATGTTTTTGCCGTGCCACTTTACAAAACTAACGGTACATGATACATTTTTCCTTTAAGTAAACGAAAACCAAGTTTGCTTGAAATGGTTGTAAATTCAAAAATACCAATCACAAAGCTCGAAAACCAAGGCAATTGGGATTGTTATTTGTTTTTAGCGCGCTCATGGAGTCGTTTCTATGAGCTTTGTCGGTTACGACCTGATGAACCTAAAAACTCATCTGCATTTGTTGGAACGGAATAGCAGCAATGTTCAACCGTGTTCAGCAGAAATGTAACAGTGAAGAACATTAAACCTTTTTGTAAATATTCATTTATCGTGCTATTCATTCATCTATTGGTGGGTTGTGGCGCGCCCCTACTCCGCGATAGAGAAGCCCAAGCGCGAGAAAATATTGCTTCAGAACAAACCGCTACCCCCCAGCGCACGCCCGCCACGCCAACGCCCATTTCCGAATCCAGTGATTTGATGTATAAAATGTTGATTGGCGAAGTCGCAGCGCAACGCGGTGAATATGTGTTGGCTGCCAAAAATTTTCTTGCCGTCGCGACCCAAACGCATGATGAAGAATTGGCAGAGCGCGCGACACGATTTGCTTTGTTTGCTCAAGATAAAGAATTGTCACTGAATGCGACAACCTTATGGGCTTCGCTCGCGCCCAATAATCCTCAAGTGAAACAAATACTTACAGGACTATTGCTCAAGCAAGGGCAAGTTGATCAAGCGGTAGCGAATTTAGAAAAATTGCTGGACAGCTTCAAAGATGACGTGCAACAGCAACAAGACACGATTAGCGCACTTTTGGAGCAAGAAGAAGATAAAGATAAGAACTTTAACTTTTTGAAAAAGCTCATTGAGATACGTCCCAAGGATACTTCGATCTTATTGCTTTATGCGCGGTTGTTAATTGACAATAATCAATTTGATGTTGCTCAACCTGTTTTACAACAGATTCTTGCAATTAATCCGAGCCATGAACAAGCAGCATTGCTGTATGCACACATCTTAGAAAAACAAAATAAGATCAAGGAAGCGATTCAATGGCTCAAGCAGCAAATTGACAAAAATACCAATGAAAACTGGCAGTTCCTTTATGCGCGTCTCTTGGCGACTGATGAACAATATGACGAGTCCATTCGCCAATTTAAGCAATTATTGACAAAACATCCGCAACGCAGCGAATTTTTATATGCTTTGGGATTACTTTATTTACAAACCAAACAGTTACAACCGGCGAAAAAATATTTTACCTCGCTCTTGAGCAACAACAGTCAGCGAGACACGGCGATTTTCTATTTGGGGCGGATTGCTGAAACTGAGAAAAATTTTGATGACGCGCTCATCTGGTACAAAAAAATCCAAAAAGGCGACAATTATCTGAACGCTCAGGCGCGTATTGCCAGCGTTTATGCTGAATTAAATCAACTGGATAAAGCAATTGAGCATTTACAATCCGTCCCTGTGGAAAATAATCAAGATGCGATTGCATTGATTCAATTGGGTGCGGAATTATTTATTCAAAAACAATTGTTTAACGATGCAATGACCTTGTATAACCGAGCATTAGAAAGCGATCCCGAATCCGTAGATTTACTTTATACCCGCGCGATATTGGCGGATAAAACGGGCAATTTTGAACAATTTGAGAAGGATTTACGGGCAATTTTGGAAATTAACCCAAAAGATGTCGAAGCATTGAATGCATTGGGTTATAGTCTCGCGGATAAAACTGAACGTTATCAAGAAGCTCAAATATTGATTAAACAAGCATTGGAATTACGTCCCAACGCATTTCATATTTTAGACAGTATGGGGTGGGTGTTATACCGATTAGGGCAATATGATCAATCACTTGAGTATCTGAATCAAGCCAAAAAAATTCAAGATGATGCCGAAGTCAATGTCCATCTGGTTGAAGTATTGTGGGCAAAGGGCAGCAAGGCAGATGCTAAAACATTGTTTGAACAAACTTTTCAACGCTATCCTCAAGATGAACGGGTACTCAAGCTGAAGGAAAAATTATTTAAATGAAGTCGCTCCAACAAATTTTTATTTTAATCATGAGTTTATTGTTGATCAGTTGCAGCACTGCGCCAATTACTCCTGAACGTTCAGCGGCTTGGGAACAGGAGCAATCGCAATTGCGCAAAATCGACCAGTGGCAAATGAATGCCAGCATTGCGGTGCGGAGTGATAAGGGGGCGTGGAGTGCGCGGGTGTTTTGGCAACAACAGAAGTCATTGTATCAATTACGTTTTCATGTCGCTGGCGGGCAGGGAATTGTGTTGCTTGATGGCAGTGCTACGGAGGTCAAAATGCGTACCGCAGATCGTCAGGAATTTGTCGCACCCACGCCAGATACATTGTTGAAAGATGTGCTGAAAGTTGAAATCCCTGTCAGTTTTTTATATTATTGGATTCGTGGGATTCCTTCCCCAAAAGAGCGCGTGGTTGACTATCGGCTCAATGAATTCAATCAGTTGAGTTTTTTAGCGCAGGTGGGTTGGAAAATTGAATTTGTGGACTATCGCGAGATTCGCGGTCATCGCCTACCGGTCAAGTTATTGTTGGAAAATGATGAATATAAAGTAAAAATTTTGATTTCGCAATGGGTGTTGTGAGCAACCGTAAACGGGCTATCACTACCGATTTTGCAGTTTGATCCGAGCAAAATCAGCAACGAACTCAAATTGCAAAGTTATTGAAAGATAGCCCAAGTTTGAAAAAATATTTACATGAGGAAGGTATTTTAGAAGCCTATCCTGACGCGTTAGAAATGGCTAGCGATGAAACAGGATTATCAATTTCCACCTTTCCAGAAAGATTTCCCTATTCCCTTGAACAATTATTAGATAAAATTTTCTATCCGTAAACGCGCTTTTAAAAAACTGTTACGATTATGCAAGTCAGTGAAAAAATTGAAATTGATTCGTCACATCAAACAATAGTCGCAAGAAGAAGTGGCGCATCGTTTGAATGTTTTACCACCATCACGAAGCAGAAATTTTCGGCAGGCATGACCAAGTTGAACTTGGTAATGAGAAAAAATTAGTGATAGTTGTCAACCCACCGCCATTCATTTCCTAACTCTCCCCTGCAATTTCCTTTAATTGGGGCGCGCCGTAACAAAAATAATCGTTTAAGTTCAATCCCATATCGACTAATTCGAGGGTTAGATTTGGATTATAATAGGGATCGCCCTGTTGTAAAAATTCCTGCCAAGTGTTGACAAACAAGGTGTTATCGGTGGCTGACCACTGTTCTGGGGTTTGCCAAGGGGATTGGGCAACAAATCGAGCAAATGGGGTATAAACCGTGCGAAATCCGTGAGTTGCACTGCGTAAGGCAAAGTCGAGTAATCCATAAGCTTCGGTATAATTTTCGTCTAACCCATTGATTTTTTTCCAAATATCCCGTTTTATCGCACAACAGGCGGGATGTGGCGTGCTGACATTGCGTACAATCGCGGTGACAGCCATATAGCCTGCAATAGATTCAGGAAACGGGGTGTACACGGCGAGCGGCGTGCCCTGCGGTCGTAACACTAAACCCGCGTGTAATAAAGCATTTTCAGCATTCAGCACCTTGCCCGTGACAAAACCCACTTGCGGAATTTGTAACCAACTGGTTAATTCTGCAACCGCGCATTCATCCAACGCCTCGACCGTCAGCACCACCAACGCGCTAATCTGAGGATATTGTTGAAAGGCTTGATTTATTTTCTGAGCGTAATTTTCCAATGTAGTTAATTGTAAAATGTGATATTGTTCTCGTGGGAGGGGTTCCAGTTGCACCCGATAATTGCCACGCCACAATGTTTTGTTTTCATTGATTTTTCCACGCAGACCGCGCCGCTGTAACGCATTTTGTAACGCTCGTAATCCGGCAACATAGGCATATTCCTTTGCTTCATGTGCCAATGAGACCGAATTCTGATGTTGTCGCCAATGATAAAGCACCTTGGGAATATGTTTCACTTGAGGATCGAGTTCTGCCGCTCGTAGAATCAAATCATAATCTTGCGACCCTTCCATTGCTTCTTGCACCCCGTTCAATGTTGTCAGTAAACTGTGACGATAAACCAGCAAATGAAATAGATAATTGCCTGAAAGCAACGTTTCCGGCGACCATCCGGGTTTAAACAGGTGCATATAACGTAAATCTTGTGATGACAACATATCCCGATCAGAGTAAAAAATATCAAGTCGGGGTTCAGTTTGCAACGCTGCCACGATTTGATACAGCGCGTCCGGAGCGAGCCGATCATCATGGTCTAAAAATGCCACAAATTCCCCCGAAGCCATCGCAATCGCGTGATTGGTGGCGCGACAAATTCCTTGATTTTTCAATAAAGTATGCAGTCGTAGTCGTCGGTCTGACGTAGCGAGTTGTTGCAAACAAGCCAACGTTTTGGCATCGGTACTGCCATCATCTACCAAACAGAGTTCCCAATGGGGATAAGCCTGTGTTTGCACTGAATAAATACATTCTTCAAGATAGTGCTGAGGGGTATTATAGACCGGCGTGACAATACTGATAAGTGGTTGATAATGCCAATTTTTTGCTGTAGTTCGCAGTTGTTGCCATTCATGCAAAGTGATGAAACTGTGATGAAATAACCATGCTTGATATTCTATCCAATGGCTACTTGCCCAACGTCGTAAGTCAATTTCTGTTGGTGTATCAATGAGTTTAGGGGAAAAAAACCGTTTGAAAGGATTCCAAGACATGAGTTTTTGGGCTGGGGTCGGAAGTGAATATGGGAAGAAAGATACTGAAACAGGAGTAAAAAGGGATGAGGAGCAATCTTTTTATTGACTCAATTTTAAGTTGTGAGAATCACAACAATTATAGCAAAAAAGCGTGTAAACTCATTGAAACGAAATTTAACATTTATGCTGCTTTACCGTAGTTTCAACGGGGTGGATGAAACAACATTCCCAAAAAAGCCCCCCAAGAAGCTGAGAATGCGACGATAAACATTGAAACCGAAGATTATGTTACAGAATACCCCAATCGACAAGAATCCGTTAGTGTTGATTTAGGAATTAAAACACTCGCAACATTGAGTAACGGCGAAGTTTATCAGA
>DYNO01000135.1 GCA_020721025.1 Thiomargarita sp.
AACCATTTGTTTTATTTAAAAAAATCTATCGCATCGTCATGTTGTTAAGAAGAACTAACTCCGGGCACTTGCAACAACCGCCTTGCGTTCTGGCAGATGATCTGTCCAAAAATTTTCTAGTTGATAAAATTCGCGCACGGTGGGTTGCATGACGTGCACCACCACATCGCCCAAATCAACTAACACCCATTCTCCCGCTTGCATACCTTCCTCGCCAAAGGGTCGCACCCCGTTTTGTTTCGCCATTTCTACAGCACGTTGCGCGATGGAAGCCACTTGACGATTGGAAGTGCCACTGGCAATGATCATGTAATCAGTAACATCGGTGAGATTACGCACGTCGAGCACGTTAATATTTTGTGCCTTGGCATCATCGAGAGCCTGTTTAATAATTTCAACTAGCTGATTTGATTGCATATTATAAATACAAATGATGAGTATGGATAAAGTTTAACACCGATTCAGGCAAAAGATAATGCGGATTCTTACCATTGGCGATTAAACCGCGTATTTGTGTTGCTGAAATGGTCAATGCGGGAATTTCTTGCACCAAGACATGACCGGCGGGTTGATGAAGTAATTCTTTGACGCTGCGAACTTGATAAGTATTTAAAAAATCTCGCATAATATGCACCATCGGTAAAATTTTACCGGGACGACGCACCACCAGTAAATGCGCCAAAGTGATGAAGCGTTTCCATTGATGCCAGTGGGGTAAGGTCATGAATGCGTCCATGCCTAGGATCAAAAACAGTGGCGTGTGCGGATATTCCTGACGCAAACTTTCCAACGTATCCACCATGTAAGAGAGCCCCCCACGCAACAATTCCCGGTCATCGACATACAAGCCGGTGGCATCTTCAGTGGCGAGTTTGACCATCGCAAGACGCATTTCTGCACTGATCGAGGGCGGTTCTCGGTGGGGGGGACGGGCAGACGGAATCAAGCGCACTTCAGCCAAGTCTAAACGCTCGTACAATTCTAACGCGAGTCGCAAGTGTCCGTGATGAATCGGATTAAATGTGCCACCCAAAATGCCAATCGGTTTCTGAGGTTGAATCGGTGATGTCATGCGTGAATGATCAGGTTCAAAGCAATATGTAGAGTTAGTTCCTGTTATCGAAACAGTTCACAATCATTATTAATTGTAGTAATTAGCAGTCAATCAAATGATTTTAATGCAACAATACTCGTTTTGTAGTCTCTAACGTTTTAATCTTTATGTAATTCTTTCGTCACTTGGCGCGGTAGGCGGATTGAAAACTCACTTCCTGCACCGTGTTTGCTATTGACGTGAACGCTGCCACCCATCATGTTACAAAATTGTTGGGTTAATACCAATCCCAACCCGGTACCACCATAATCTCGTGCGATAGATGCGTCTGCTTGGGCGTATTTTTGGAATAACTTTTCGAGTTGTTCTTCGGTCAACCCAATTCCGGTGTCTATCACGCTGAACTCAACGAATTCAATTTCTTCTTGCACCGCCTGCACCCGAAGTATGATAGTGCCTTCCTTGGTAAATTTACACGCATTGCTCAACAAATTATATAAGATTTGCCGTACTTTGGTTGCATCGGCATACATGGTTTGTGTGGTTAAATCGATGGAAACGTCCAAAGCATTATTATTTTTCTTGACCAAGGGTTGAATCGTTGACACCACTTCCTTGATTAATAATGGAATATTGAACTCTTCCAAGTACAACGTCATCCGATTGGCTTCAACTTTGGATAAATCTAACACATTATTAATTAAGTTGAGCAAATATTTGCTGGCAGAAGTAATTTTCTCTAAATCTTCGCCATAACCTTCACCGGTGACATCTTCCGACAACATTTCGCTGTAACCGATAATCGCATTTAATGGTGTGCGTAATTCATGGGTCATTCCCGATAAGAATTCGGCTTTTGCTCGGGCAATTGCTTCGGCAGATTCTTTGGCATTACGCATTTGTTGTTCATTTAGTTTAAATTCGGTAATGTCTTCAATCGTGCCAATAAAACCATTCAATTCTTGATTTCCCAAAAATAATGGCGTGGTCTGGACGTGCACCCAACGCGTATTTCCGGATGCAGTGATGAGCCGAAATTTGAGCGCGTAGCCTTCTCGTGACTGCAAACTATTTTGCCAAGTTTGCTGCACTAATTCCCGATCTTCCCCATGAATTGCCGCGTTCAACCATTCGCCTTCTAACATTTCCGTGTCATTCACACCGAGAATATCATGCCATTTGCGGTTGGTGTAGGTTAATTTCCCCTCATTATCGACTTGAAAAATTCCCACAGGCGACCAATTCGATAACAGCCGGAACCGCTCTTCATTGGCGCGAATATTTTGTAATAAACTTTCTCGCTGTATCATCAAAATCCGAGTCTGCAAATGAGTACGCACCCGCATACAAACTTCTTCTTGGCGAAATGGTTTGGCAATATAGTCCACCGCGCCGGCTTTAAACCCTTCGACCAAATCTTCCATATCGGTTTTTGCCGTAATGAAAATGATGGGGATATCTCGAGTTTTTTCATCCGCTTTAAGATGACGACACGTTTCAAATCCGTCCATACCGGGCATCATCACATCAAGCAAGATAAGATCGGGAATCGCGCGTTCCAAAATTTTCAAGGCTTTTTCGCCGCTATTGGCAAAGGACAAACGATAGCCTTCAATGCTCAATACCTTGCGTAATACGTCAATATTGGCTGGGGTGTCATCTACCATGAGCACTTTAGCACCACTCAAATCGATATTATTCATACTGTACCTTTTGCACGGTCTCTAAAATATCATCCATATTGTAACTGGCTAGCGATTCTTTGAGTGCTGTCGATAAGGCTTGTTGCCCGGCATCCCCTTGATTTAATTCGCTTAAACAATTTTCAATTTCCGTTAGATCACTTAATTCCGCAGATTCAAGCAAACGATCATATAACACTTTTGGCAATTTAACCTGAGATAAATCAATCTCTTTGGCGGCTTCCGCTTCCGTTTCCTGTTCCTGCTGTTCTGGCGCAAGATATTCAAATTTGACATCTAAATATTTCGCTAAACATTCATACACCGCTTCAAAACGAAAAGGTTTAGAAATAAAATCATCAAATCCAGCATCTAAAACGGGACGCATCTGATGACGCAAAGTTGAGGCAGAAATCGCAACGCAGGGAATTTTTTGTTCAGCAAATACTTGATCTTGCCTGATATGTCGAATTGCAGCCATGCCATCCATTACCGGCATCCGAATATCCATGAACACAATATCTGGACGTTGTTCGAGAATTTTATCCAAACAATCTTGTCCGTTGACGGCTTCACGGGTTTCTGCGCCAATATCTCCCAGCATTTGCGAGAGGATATCGCGATTTTCTTTGACATCATCGACGACCAACACGTGAACATGATTGCCTTCAGCCAACCGAGAAACTTGTGAACGTTCCGCATGATAGACGACTTCGCCCGTACCCATCTCTAGATGGAGCACCACAGAAAAACAGGAACCTTGCCCCCGTTCTGATTCTACCAGTAAACGCCCGCCCATCAATTCCACTTGACGCTTGGTGATGGCGAGTCCTAACCCTGTCCCGCCCTTATCGAAACCTGCTTTTTCTTGTTGAAAGGGTTCAAAAATATTTTTTTGGTCAGCCTTGGGAATGCCTTGTCCGGTGTCTATCACGTCGATTCGATACATCTCATAATCATCAGATTGTCGAGTGACACGCAAGGATACTTCTCCCTTTTCGGTAAATTTGACCGCATTACCCAACAGGTTAATAAGAATTTGGCGCAATTTGCCTTGATCGGCATAAACTAGAGTTTTATCTTCGAGATTGCCACTCACTCGCCATTCTAAATGTTTTTGCTCGCAACGCACTCTAAACATGGCGGCAATGGCATCAATGAGTTCGTTGAGATAGAAGTTTTCTTGGCGCAGTTCCATTGCACCGGCTTCGATCTTAGATATATCTAAAATGTCGTTGATGAGTCCCAAGAGATGATTACCACTACTTTCGATAATTTGGAGGGAATTGCGTTGTTCCTTGGTCAATTGGGTATCACGTTGTAAAATCTGGGCATATCCGAGCACGGCATTCATCGGGGTGCGGATTTCATGGGACATGTTGGCGAGAAAGATACTTTTGGCTTTGTTTGCTGCTAGGGCTTGATCACGCGCTTCTGCTAATTCAACGGTGCGTTGCGCTACTTTTTCTTCTAGGTGATAATGATATTGATTTAATTCGCGGTCACGCGTTTCAATTTGCGATAACATGCCGTTAAAACCATCAACCAATGATCCTAGTTCGTCGTCACTGATTTTTTTTTCTCGAATGGAGTAGTTTTTTTGTTGAGTAACCATTTTCATGGTGTTCAACAGGCGATAGATGGGATCGCTGATCACGGCTTGAAGACGAGAAGCTAACATGAATGCCAAGAGTAGAGAAACGAGCATCACACTGATAACAATCATGATTCCGAGTTGGAGCCGCTGATAAAATTCCGCCAAATCGGATACAATTAAGGCAGTGCCAATAACTTCGCCATCGTAAACAATTTTTTTGTAAACTTCGACATAATCCGATTCAAAAAAATAATTGTCTTCAATCGGTTGGTTCGGGTCTTCTTGGGCGGTTTGATGGGCAAAATAGTAGTCGCGAATGTGGGAGTGCTTGGCAAATAGAACATATCGCGTATTGTAATAACTGGCAAAGACTTGACCGTCGGTTTTAAAAATTTGAGCGGATATGATGTGAGATTTGGCTTTGAGCGCGGCAATATTTTCATTTACTACGTGATTATCATCAAAAATAAGTCCTCCACTGCTATTATTTCCAATAATTTCTGCAAGTGTGATTAAATCTGCAACCATGCGATGACGAAAAGTTAATAATTCGTGCGCGATAAACGCTCCGGAAGCCAGAGATAAAACCATGGCACTGGTAAATAAAATAATGGAACTGATCTTTCTTTTAATCGATACGTTACGAAATATGTGCATGTTCAGTTGTTATGTGTTTAAATATTTTGGTGTATTGTGCGAAGTTACTGCACGATTTTTGCCAATGTTAGCAATCGTGAACTGATTTTTAATCCTGTTTTTTCTGCACGTTTTAAGTTGACTTCGATGCTAACACGTTCATTGTCTTGAGTCAAATTGACCATTCCACCGCGTGCGGTAAAATCATCAATATCGCCAACCGTCAAAATGGCACGAGATGCTAATGCTTTGGATACACTGGCAATATTATTACGTTCGGAGGCACTGATATATAAAATATGGCAAATTTCAACCTCTCGAAGGGTGACATTTTTGCGAAATACCAGCGGACGATTTCTAATGGTTTTTGTGGAGATTCCGTCAGTTGTGTTTCCAAACACATCTTCTCCCATAAAACACATGACCAATGGTGCGCTACTGTTTTCATTGGGCCACTCGACCATCCGAGCAAGATTGTATAAAAAAGCCGCCTTAACCTGATACTCATTGTCACTGTCAGCATAGGTGATAGACGCGCTAAACAGCATACAATATGCGAACCATTTGAGTACAATGTTGAGATAGATATGCTTCAACACAGTGATAACCTGTTACGTTTCTGCTGAACACGGTTGAACATGACTGTACTTCCGTTTCAACAAATGCAAATTAAGTTTTTCAACTTAGTTAGGGCGTAACCGCCAAAGCACGAAGAAAAACCACCCGTGCGCCATTTAAATCTCGATCTACATCCGCACCACAACTGCAGACCCGCTTCCACCCCCGTTGTTTCTTTTCTTGCTGCCCATTTTGTGTTCAATGCCACGACAAGATCAGGTTTTAGTGGTGAAGGCTTCACTGACTTCAATCACTTCACATATTGCTTAAAGCGACAGTGGGCAAAAGACATGTTGGCATGATTCTGTGGTAAGTGACACAGTATTATGCAACAGAATTTAGTTAAATACGACTAATTCGGTAACAGGAACTAACTCAGCTTATTCTAACATTAAATATCGAAAACATAGGGCATGGTCGGCAAATACACATAACGTCAACGATAATAAAATTGATAGGAATGCGTCAGTTATCTGGTTGGAGTCAGCGATTTCAATAGAGTGTAGGATTTTAACACTTTGATTTCACTAGCGACCAGGGCAAGCCGATATAAATTTTTTCGTTAAAGAATTTCAACAAGTTGTAGTCATCCGCCAAATCAAACATCAACGATAACTCAAACTATAACTCATTGATTTTAAAATTTATATCCTTGCCCTGACCTCATGAACTGGCTCACTAAATAGCAGTCTTATCTTCTGGTTGTTTCTGTTCTGGTGCGGTTTTCTTACACGGGGCAGTCAATTTTTCGCCCACCTCTGCTTGATAAAACGCCACCAATTTTTCAAAAACCACTCCGACCACTTCCTCTTTGCCATTAGAACTTGAGGTGATCTGTTCCAACTCGCCCATCTGGGTGCCTTCACGGGTCGCTGCGGTAAAAATTTCTTCCATAGAAACCACTTTAAAATCACACAGATTAAACGGCTCATTCGATTTTGGCTTAGGAACTTCAGGGACAACTGGTGCGTTTGCGGGAGGAGCTTCTTCCGCCCATAACGTCACCTGCCAAGCGAAACTACTTATCAGAGTGAATAGCAACAATAAGTTTTTCAATTTCATCGGATTATTCCACACTTGTCAGAAAATTTTGGTTGTCATTATTCTGCAAACCACGATGTTAGTCAACTGTTTTTGCATCCATCGCGCTGCGTAATTCACCTAAAAAAGCCGCCATACTGCCAATTAATTGGGATTCACTAACGGTTTCAACATATTTTACCAACGCACTGCCCACAATGACCGCATCACTGATTTTTGCCACTTGCGCCGCAGTTTTCGCATTGGAAATCCCAAAGCCCACGCCAACCGGTAATTGGGTATGATGCCGAATTTCTTCAACTTTTTGAGCCACCGTATCGACTTCTAAATTCGCACTGCCCGTTACCCCTTTCAATGAAACATAGTATAGATAACCACGAGCTTGTTGACAAATTTTTTCAATCCGCCCTGGTGTGCTGGTGGGCGCAAGCAGAAAAATTGGAGCTAAATCATGATGGATCAAAATATTGGTAAATTCATCACTTTCTTCGGGAGGCAAATCCACCACTAACACGCCATCCACTCCAGCCGCTTGTGCAGTTTTGGCAAATTGTTCATATCCCATTATTTCAATTGGGTTTAAGTATCCCATCAAAACAATCGGGGTAGTTGTATTGGTGGCGCGAAATTCTGTCATGATTGCCAAGACACGAGTTAGGGTCATACCGGCGGCTAAGGCTCGTTCACTGGCGCGCTGAATCACGGGACCATCTGCCATCGGATCAGAAAAAGGCATCCCAATTTCAAGCACATCCGCACCGGCAGCGACCAAGGCGTGCATGAGGGGAAGGGTGATATGGGGTTGAGGATCACCGGCAGTAATAAAGGGAATGAGTGCACTGCGGTGCTGAGATTTCAGTTGTTTAAAACAGCCCGTTAAACGATTCATGTGGATAGTGTCTGCAAGATTCAATTATCATGATTTTAACACGTTTTTGAAGTTTGGTCGCGCCCATCGCGATAGGATTTTTCAACGATAACCTATTGATTAATAACAATAAAATGACAGCTACTTAGCTCATGACAGATTTTGTTTTGCAATATCAATCCATTGTTTTTGAGTTTGTTGATAACCACGCGATAATTTTTTCGCTTGATTCACAATGTCTTTAAAGAGCTGTTGTGATTTTTCAGTATGTCCTAATTTCTTTAATAACAACGCATAACGACATTTCGCTTCGTAACCTGCGTAATATTCGGCTAAAATTTGGTATTCCGCTAAGGCGACATCGTATTGCTCCAATCCTTCTAAACTGCGAGCGTATAGCAAATGTCCTTCGGCTGATTTAAACTTTGGATTATGCTGAATTAATGCTTCTAATGTGGCGCGACTGTCCGCAAAATTGCCGTGATGAAACTGTGCTGTTGCCAAACCGAGCATGATATCGGGATCAGTAAGATAAATACCGGTTAATGAACTTCGATACAATTCAATAGCTTCCTCATACATCTCGGCATGAATACATTCTTTAGCGAGATTGATTTTATTTGCAACATTATTTGCAACATTATCGGAACGCGCCAATTCCGCCGCCAGCCGTTTTAAATCTCGATGAGGATCAACTGCTTTGAGAATTTTATTGGCAACTGCCCTGCCTTCTCGGGTGCGACGCAATTCGGGCAATAATTCAAAAAACACATACAACACACTGCCAATGCCGGGGAAAAATAAAATCACCCATAACCACGGATCCCGTCTTCCCGTTTTCATGGCGTGGATGATGAGGAGCAGTTGGATGAGCGTTGACAATACAATCAAAAAAGGCATAATGTTCTCCTTTTCAAATTCAAAAAAAGCGATGCACAATATTCTAAGTTTTTGATTTCAAATCAATAGGTTGCACATTTTGCTACGGAACAATGGATAACAACATTCTTCCATCTGGGTTAAAAATCCGCACCGTCTTCATGCTCAAATTTTTCCTCATGGCAACAATCCCCCCAGCGTTCCAGCGACCATTGTCCGCGATCATAACTGAAAATATTCAAACTTGCATTCCATACATGAAAATTGCGCGGACTTTCCAATGGAATCTGAAAGGTGTGTTTTAATAAATTGGCTAAAATTCCCCCATGCGTGACGGCAACAACGGTTTGACCCGCATGACGTTGGGCAATTTCTGCAAAACAATCCACACAGCGTTGATAACATTGCTGCATACTTTCCCCTTGGGGAATGACGTAATGTAATAAATCTGCTTGATACTGCGCGTATATTTCCGGGTATTTTGCGATAAATTCTTCCCGACACATGCCTTGAAAAATCCCCAAATTGCGCTCCCGGAGCCGCGGGTCTAACACAATATCACGAGCAGTTTCCGTTGCAATACATTGGGCAGTACGATGGGCGCGGGTTAAATCGCTGCTGTACAATACATCAAATGGCATTTTTTTCATCCGTTTCCCTACGGCGTGGGCTTGTGCTAACCCTCGTTTTGTCAGTGGACTATCGGCATGTCCTTGATATTTCCCTTCGAGATTCCAAGTGGTTTCGCCGTGCCTAATCACAATCATTTTCGTCGCTGGCATCTGAATATCGATATTGTTAAGTGAGAGTATTTTTAGCGGGAATTGACAATACAAGCATCTTTTCAGCGGATATTTTCAACGAATTGTAAGAAACACGCCAATGCTTCTGTCATCAATGCACCGTGCTAGT
>DYNO01000010.1:0-15264 GCA_020721025.1 Thiomargarita sp.
ATTTTTAAACTTTACTTTTTTACTGAGTTTGAAGATGTCAAATCGGTTCTATAATGCAGCGATATTGATTTCAAAACGATCTGATTTCCTATTCACCTCCCATATTTGTTAAATATCATGACGCAAACTCCTCCCAATCTTTCTATTTCGCCGCGCCTTGGTGAGATGCTGATCGCTGCAAATCTCGCGAATGATCAAGATGTTCAGCGCGCGCTTGAATTTCAAAATCGTTTTGGTGGCAGGTTGGGCGCGATTTTGATTCGGATGGGCGCAGTTTCCGAAGATAGCATTTTAAGTGTACTCGCCAAACAGCTTAATTTACCCATCATTGATAATCATCATATTCCGTTTGATGCCAACTTATTGCTTGAAACGATAGAAAAGACAGGAATTGAAAAAGATTGGTGGCTAGATCAAGAAGTTGTCGCATGGGCAGATAATGATCAACATATTCACTGTCTCGCGCGCAATCCGCTGGATGATACGGTGCAAGAAGTCTTTTCCAACATTTTTGCAGATCGGGTGCAACATTGGTATTTAGCGCGAAATCAAGACTTGGACAAGATTTTAGATATTTTAGCCAAGGCGCGCAAAGACAGTTATTTCGGTGATGTGGAAGATATTGATTTACTGAGAGAACTTGCCGAAGGTGCGCCAGTGGTCGAGTTCGTCAATAACATGTTATCGCAAGCCATCGATCAACGTGCATCAGATGTGCATATCGAACCGGAAGAGTTGCATTTTCATGTACGCTATCGTATTGATGGTGTTCTCTATGAGCGGTTAAATTTGCCAAAAGAACGCTTTAATGCCATTGCTTCGCGAATCAAGCTCATTTCAGGATTAGACATTGCCGAGCGGCGCTTGCCTCAAGATGGTCGGTTAAATACCCGTGTCAGTGGTCAAGATTTAGACATTCGGGTGTCATGTTTGCCCGGTGTGCATGGGGAATCTATCGTCATGCGGTTATTGCCTAAGGAACGGCAGGCAAGTCGTTTAGAACATTTGGGATTTGCGCCGGATCACTTGCGTTTGTTTAACAAATGGATTGATGAACCGCATGGCATTGTGTTGGTCACCGGTCCCACAGGTTCAGGAAAATCAACAACTTTGTACGCGGCACTGGATGCGATTAACAATCGGTCGCAAAAAATTATTACGGTGGAAGACCCGGTTGAATACCAATTAAAGGGAATTACCCAAGTTCAAGTTCACAGTGATATTGGTTACACTTTTGGTCATGCGTTGCGGTCAATTTTGCGTCAAGACCCTGATATTATTATGATTGGTGAAATTCGAGATCGAGAAACTGCTGAAATTGCCATTCAAGCCTCTCTCACGGGACACATGGTTTTATCGACCCTACATACCAATGATGCAATCAGTGCATTTACCCGTTTAATTGACATGGGTGTGGAGGCGTTCTTGGTGGCAACGTCGGTGCGTGCGGTACAAGCCCAGCGATTGGTGCGTCGTCTCTGCCCGCATTGCGCCAAACCTTCACAACCAATGCAAGCAATTCAAGTACATACGCAACAAGTGTTACCTGTGGAATTGGCAAATATAACGGCAAATTGGCGGGAATCGGTCGGTTGTCCGCAATGTCAAGGCACGGGATATCGAGGGCGGGTGGGGATTTATGAATTGGTTTATATCACTGCGGATATGCAAAATTTGGTATTACAGCGGGCTTCGTTAGGGGAAATGCGTAAATTGGCAGCGCGGGAAAAATTCCGTACCTTGCGTGAGGATGGCTGGATTAAGGCATATCAGGGCGTGACCAGCGTCGATGAAGTGTTGCGGGTGACCGAAGAAGCGATGTGGTAAGTTGATATGAGTTTGGGAGTGACACAGTTGAGATGTTAACTCATTTCCTCGCTGGTGCGTCAAAGCCATTGATTCAAGGAATTGTGACACAAAATGACAAATATGGTAAATTTTTATTAAATAAAACAAACAGTTCCTCGTTCCCATGCGCCGGCGTGGGAATGCAGTCCAGACGCTCCAGCGTCACGAGTGATGATTTTTAACTCATTGCTTTTTATCATCTTGATGAAAAATTGTTCCTCGATTGACAATCATATAGAGGGATACAAATCGTTGAACTCATCAAATTTGAACCGGTGACGCAGAGCGTCCGGGCTGCATTCCAACGCGGAGCATTGGAACGAGGAAATCTTTGTTTTATTTGAAATTATTTCTCACCACGACATGATGAATTCAATCTTAAGTTACATTTTGAACTGCGTAACTCTATTGTTTGAATTGAATCAGTTTCAAATAAAATCATCGCCTTGAAACGCGTCCCTGAGCCAATCAATTTGTGGTGCAGTTTTGGGTGGACTGACCAACACGGCATCAAAACGACAAGGAAAATTTTGCCATTGTGGATGTTGTTGCAAAAAATGTTGGGCAGTCATGAAGATACGTTTTTGTTTACGAGAATCAATGCTTTCTGCGCCGGTGCCGTAAAAATCATCTTTGCGATAACGGACTTCAACAAAAATCAACGTATCTTCATGAAAACCAATTAAATCAATCTCTCCCTCTCGACACCGATAGTTTTGTACCACAAGATTCATCCCTCGCGTTTGCAGATAGATTGCCACTTGTTGTTCTGCCCAACGTCCGATGGCTGTGGTACTTTTTTGTCTCATGACGGTGGCAAGGCTTCAGCCGGCGCGGATTCTGGCAATGATTCTGTGGGCGGAGTCATTTCCATCGCTGGAATTTGAATCGGTTGTCCAACAGGTAAACGTTGTTCAACGCCAAGTAATTGTGGCACCCCATTGATAAATTTTGCCCAACGTAATTTTTGCCGATGAATTGCGCCGATGTTATCCATGACCAATTCGCCTGTTTGTCCCTGCGTTTGCGTGAATGGTTGCACATTTTCTTGGCGTAATTGACTGAGCAATTGATAGGCATCAACCCCAAACGCATACAATCTTTTTAACTGCACTGTGTCATGAATGTCAGGAAATGATTGTTTTAATGAAGTTTGCAATTGCTTCGCATAATCATCCGGCGATACAATCCACGGCATATCAACGAACATGATGCCATCGCTGTCCTGATCTAGGCGGGGATCAGGAATGCCATAAAACACATGTGAGGTGCTGTAAATGGGAGTCTCTAAACCATACGATTTAAACAAGGGTTGTAATTGTCGTGCATGTTTTGGAAACGCGACCATGAATATCATATTTGCTTGATCTTTCAAGGTTGCCAATGCTTTTGCTGCATTCGTCAAGTTTTCACTAAAATATTCCACCCGTGCCACCTGCCCGCCCTGTTTTTTCCACTCTTTCACAAACGTATCAATCACACGTTCGCCCCACGCACCTTCAGGAGCCAATGCCAACGCGATACGATGTCCATCTCGCCATGCTTGCCGCGCCACTTCCACAGCCTCATCTTCCGGAGCCAGCCCAAACTGGTATAAATTTCGGGTAGTCAGATTGCTGTTTTCAGCGTAATTTAAACCCAAGGTTAATACAGGTAAACGTTGTGGATGTTGATGAATTAACGTCGTCACAGCTTCTTTTTGCAAGGGTCCCACCACATAATCGGCACCGGATTGAATCGCTTTTTGATAAGTTTCTAACACATCGCTAGGCGTGGCATTGTACAATTCAATTTTCGGACGTTCCACCCGTTGATCGGCATAAGAGGCAGCGAGAAAACCATTTTGTACTGCTTCGGCTTGTGGCTTAAAATTTCCAGTTACGGGCAGTAACAACGCAATTTGTTTCATTTGTGGAGTCCGTTGCGCTTGAGCCACGATTTCTTGAGCAATGGTCGCTGCCGCGGGATGTCCGGGATACTGCACTTGCCACTGGTTGACTACCGCGGGAAGTCGTTTTGCTAACGTATTTTTTGCCAAAGCTGCCAAGGCAACCCAACCGGAAAAAGTATCGCCCGGCGTGGTGGCAATTTTTGACAAGGTTTGTGGCGGCAATGCCGATAAACTGTTCCATAATTTACGTTGATTTTCAGCAAGAGCCCGGGGTTCAGTCGCGAGGAGGTTGCTCAAATTCACCCGTTCTCGTGCGGCATCAATCACTTTACCGTTTGCTTCCATCATTTCTGGTTTCAGCAATAAATATTTTGACTGCCATTCTTTGGGAACAGTGGCGGCATTGATCCGACTCCAACGTTGTTCTGCTTCCCTTACTTGCTGTTCTGACAACGCAATTCTGATGTGCACAAATTCGACCGGTAATTCAAGCGCGTAGCCCTGATTCGTGTTTAACGTAGCGAGTTCTGCTTTCGCTTCTGCCAAACGATTTGCATTTAAATATGCCTCAATTCCTGATAACTGATAAGATTGCTGTGCGGGTGGCGTTGATAGACGGGCTAAACGCAGATATTCTGCCGCAGCTTCGACATAACGTTCTTGAGCTTCAAACTGTTTGGCAGCATCCGCCGGATCGGTAGGTGTGATAAGTTGCGACTGATTTTGTCCATCCGGTTGCACCGGAGGAGTAGCGCATCCGGTCAGTAAACTGAGTAAGATCAATACTATGCTCGAAACTCGAATCGTCATCATAAGGTTTACACCATAAGTTAGTTTTTAAGAGGATTATCTCAATGTTGAATGCAAAAGGTACATTATATGTGGTTGCCACGCCAATTGGGAATTTACAGGATTTTTCACCCCGCGCTCAAAAAATATTACAAGAAGTTCAACTGATTATTGCGGAAGATACGCGTCACAGTCGGCAGCTATTAGCTCATTTTCACATTAACACACCGTTACAATCATTGCATGAACATAACGAAAAACAAATGACGCAAACATTGCTGACCAGATTACAACAGGGGGATAATTTAGCCTTGATCAGCGATGCCGGTACGCCGTTGATCAGCGATCCCGGTGCCTATTTTATTCAAAGTGTTCATGCAGCACAATTGCCTATCGTGCCGATTCCCGGTGCAAGTGCATTGATCAGTGCGTTATCGGTCGCCGGTTTTCCCGCGGATAGTTTTGTATTTGAAGGATTTTTACCGGCAAAAGCTCATGCGCGTCAACAACGGTTGCAACAATTGGCAGAAGAAACTCGTACTTTGGTTTTTTACGAAGCCCCGCATCGGATTTTGCCATCGTTGCAAGACATGCGAGATAATTTTGGCGCGCAACGACCAGCACTTTTGGCGCGAGAATTAACCAAAGTGTTTGAAACAATTCAACGTTTACCGCTTGGCGAATTACTGGAATGGCTGAAATCAGAAAAACAATTAGGTGAATTTGTGATCGTGGTGGCGGGTGCGCCGGCGGTGGAAAAACTGCTGACACCAGAGGTAGAACGAATTTTCACCTTGTTATATCAAGAATTACCGCTGAAACAAGCTGCGAAATTGACCAGTGAAATCACCGGCGTGAGTAAAAATGTGTTGTATGATTGGGGGATTCAGTTAAATCAAGCAACGCAACAGGAATAAATTCAATTAATTAAGTGTAAATTTAAACTGAATTTTAGGAAGATGTCAAATATTTTGCGTAATTTAGACCCAGATGTTTATTTTACGCAAAACGCTTAAAATCTTCGGTCAAGCACCAAAACGCATCATAATGAAAAATTGCTTAACAATAACGCTTATTATAAAGTTTATGCTAGGATATAGTCATCTCAAATTATTTTTAGGAGTGACGCAGTTCAAATTTAATTTTGAATTTATTCATGACGTTACCTTTTTGACGCTTTTTTTGGCTATTTTTCAGATAATTTAGTAAGATCAATTGAGTAACGTTTCCACCGCATAAATTGCATACCATGACGCTACTGCCGCAAATATTGTCATACAATAGATGCATTTTAAACTCACCAACGTGTTCAGTTCCATAAAAAATCTTCATTATGTCAAAAATCATCCGTAAAAAACACGACGAAACTTCGCCACCCGATGAACAACAAGCCCCTACCTCGCCGGCTTCTCGGTTGGATTATCCCTTCGCGGACAAAATAAAGAAAATCCTGCCCGACAGTTTGCTATTTGAAAATGTCACCTGTCCCATTGGCTTAGATGAAACTCATGTCAGTTGGGGGGTATTAGTCGTTGATGACGAAGAAGACGTGCATCGCATTACGCGTTTAGTATTAAAAGGATTTATTTATCAAGGAAAACACTTAGAAATCTTAAGTGCGTACTCTGCGGAACAAGCGAGGGAATTGTTGCAACAACATCCCAATGTCGCTCTTATTTTTTTAGATGTCGTGATGGAAACGCATGACGCTGGGCTACAATTGGTGCAATACATCCGGGAAACATTAAAAAATCACTTTGTTTGCATCATTTTACGCACGGGACAGGCAGGTTTCGCGCCGGAAGATGAAGTCGTCGTGAAATATGAAATTAATGATTATGCAGAAAAGACGGAACTGAGTCGGCAAAAATTAATTTCTCTTACAGCCACAGGCTTACGAGGTTATGCCGATATGATTGCGATTGAGCTATGTCGGCAATATTTGGAAGAAAAGGTGACAGAACGCACATGTGATTTATTGCGTCATAATGAAAAACTACGTGTGTTAAATCAAGAACTCACCCGTCTGAATCAGGAGCGCAATGAATTTTTAGGAATTGCTGCCCACGATCTAAAAAATCCCTTGCAAGCAATACAAGGTTCAGCAGAATTGATCGAAACCGCTTACGACAGTTTTTCTCGTGAAGAAATCATTGATTTTGCGAAAATGATCGGAGAAAGTTCGCAACGCATGTTTGAATTAATCAGCAATTTATTGGAAGTCAATCGCATCGAATTAGGGGATTATAAAATCATTTTCAATCAGATTGATGTATTTCCCGTATTAAGCAAATTGGTGTGCGATTATGCCTTACGAGCGCAACTTAAAAATATTCAGATTCACTTTGACGTTCCAGAAATGCCCTATGTTGCCTATACAGATAGCCAGATGTTGTATCAAATTTTGGATAATTTACTGTCCAATGCAGTCAAATACACGTTGCCCGGCAACAATATCGTGGTGCGTTTGCAAACTCGCCATGACATGATCCGTTGCGAAATTCAAGACGAAGGACTGGGATTGAGTGCGGAAGAGCAGAAAAAATTATTTAATAAATTCACCAAATTGAGCACTCGACCTACGGGCGGCGAACATTCGACGGGGTTGGGATTATTTATTGTGAAAAAACTGGTGGATGCACTGCGCGGCAAAGTGTGGTGTGATAGTCAACAAGGGCGCGGCTCAACTTTTTGCGTAGAACTGCCGATTGAAGCCAGTAATTGTCATTAACAATTTGATTAAATTGAGTATTCGTAGATTAGGTGTCGTTACGGAAACTTCATTTCACCGCCGCGTTGGGCTGAAGAATTTCTTCGTTGAATTGCCAATGTCAACAAACTGCTATGATATAACTCATTGAATACAATGCGTATTTTACCGATTTTTAAATATTGCAATACAACCAAATTTTTCTCACCGCCCATCGCCACTGTCCCATGTACCCACCTAAATTACAAATTCAATTATTTCATTTAGATAAACCGATTTTACTTGGCTTATTCATCCTTGCTTGTTTTGGATTAATTATTTTATACAGTGCCGCGGGACAAGATTTAGACATCGTATTTCGTCAAGCCGTGCATGTCGGTATGGGATTTGGCGTGCTCGTCTTATTGGCACAACTCCGTTTGCAACAAATGATTCGTTGGATACCGTGGCTTTACGTCGGCGGCGTGCTGCTACTCATGCTCGTGCTTATCATCGGTGATATCAGCAAAGGTTCGCAACGTTGGCTCGATTTTGGCGTGGTACGCTTTCAACCATCTGAAATGATGAAAATTATTGTCCCGCTGATGGTCACATGGTATTTATCCGACCGCCCGCTGCCCCCCAATTTCACCCGCGTCATCGTTTCCACATTAATCGTCGTTGTCCCCGTCCTGCTCATCGCCAAACAACCCGATTTAGGCACGGCATTACTCATCGGCTCCTCTGGAATGTTTGTGTTATTTTTAGCCGGTTTAAGTTGGAAAATTATTTTCAGCGTCATTGCCGCAATGCCGGTGGTAGGATGGTTATTATGGCATGTAATGCACGACTATCAACGGCAACGGGTTTTAACCTTATTGGATCCAGAAAACGATCCGCTCGGCACCGGTTATCATATTATTCAATCAATTATCGCAATTGGATCCGGCGGCATGTATGGCAAGGGCTGGCTGAATGGCACACAATCTCATTTAGAATTTCTCCCCGAACGCACCACCGATTTTATTTTTGCAGTCTATAGCGAAGAATTTGGCTTGCTCGGCATCATCTTGTTATTAATAGTTTATTTGTTTATCATCACCCGCGGCATCATCCTCGCCTCCCGCGCTCAAGGAACTTTTGCCCGTTTATTCTCAGGCGGCTTAATTTTTACCTTTTTCGTTTACATCTTCGTCAACATGGGCATGGTGATGGGCATATTACCTGTGGTCGGTTTACCTTTACCATTAATCAGTTACGGCGGTACGTCAGTCGTCACCTTGATGGCAGGATTTGGGCTACTCATGGCAGTTAATTCTCAACGACATCTATCATACAATTGAATCATCAATCAATCACCACGAAGGCATGATAAAAAATGAATCAGTTAATACTTGGGGATAATTTACAAATTCTGAAAAACATTGAATCGGAAACAATTGATTTAATTTATCTTGATCCGCCGTTTTTCTCAAATCGTAATTACGAAGTGATTTGGGGCGATGCGGGCGAAATTCGTAGTTTTCAAGATCGCTGGGCGGGCGGGATTGAACATTACATTGCGTGGTTAAAAGAGCGCGTGGTAGAAATGCACCGAGTTTTAAAATCCACCGGTTCGATTTTTTTACATTGTGATTGGCACGCGAATGCTTATATCAGAGTGTTGATTTTAGACAAGATTTTTGGCGCAAACATGTTTAGAAATGAAATTATTTGGAAACGCACCACAGCGCACAGTAATTCTAAACGACTTGGTAGGATTTACGATACCATCTTTTATTATGCCAAATCAGACAAACATGTTGTTAATCCTGTCGTTACAGATTTTTCTGAAAAACAGCTTTCCCGCTATAAACAAGACGAAAAAGGGCTGTATCGGGCTGAAAATTTGACCAGTCCGGGAACAGCGCGGCAATTTGAGTGGCGAGGCGTGCATCCGGGTGTCAATCGTAGTTGGGCATATCCGATTGAAAAATTAGAAGATTTCTTGGCGCAAGGCTTAATTTTGTTGCAAAAAGAGGGTCGTCCTCGCAAAGATGGTTTGAAAAAATATTTACAAGATACAACAGGTGCAGCATTACAAGATTTATGGACTGATTTGGTTTTGGCTCCGACGAATGGCGAGAGAATTGGTTATCCGACTCAAAAACCTGAAAAATTATTGGAGCGGATTATTCAATTGGGTTCTCAGGAAAATGATGTGATTTTAGACCCGTTTATGGGCGGTGGAACGACGGTTGCGGTGGCGGATAGGTTGAAAAGACAATGGATTGGAATTGATCAATCGGTGCAAGCGGTCAAAATTTCAGAAATGCGATTGCAAAAACAACAAGACCTCTTCTCAAAACCGTTCATTGTTCAGCTTCACAAATACGACTATGACACCCTGCGTTATTCCAATGCGTTTGCATTTGAAAGCTGGATAATTCAACAATTTGGCGGAATTGCGAATACCAAACAGCGCAATGATTTGGGTTTGGACGGCAAAAAGGACACTATCCCAATTCAAGTCAAACGCTCTGATAATATTGGCAGAAATGTGATTGACAACTTTTTTGCAGCGATTCAGCGGTTTGACAAAAATCTGTTTGAACAACAAAAAATTGCCCAACAACCCGTTGGCATCTTAATCGCGTTCAGTTTTGGAAAAGGAGCACTTCAAGAAGTTGCCCGGCTGAAAAATCATGATAATGTGCTCATTCAACTGATCACGGTTGAGGAGATTGTGCCCATTGCCAAAAAACCAAAATTAACGCTTAGTTTCAAAGATTTAGGACTGGACAGTAAAAAATTGCGTGAGATTGAATTTGTCGCTGAAGGTGAGTCAGACGCGGGAATTGAATTTTATGCGTGGAATTTCAATTTTAATCAGCAAGAAGGTTTCAAAGCCGATGTTTTAATTGATAAAGTTGGGAAACAAACGCAGAAATTTAAAACCGGCACGCACACCATCGCAGTTAAAACGGTAGATAATGAAGGATTGGAAAGTTTAGAAGTGATTACATTAAAAATCAATGGAGTGGCAACGCAATCTGAATCATAATTTTCATTCACCGGCACTACAGGTAGAAATGAATTTAATTGGAGGTTGAGAACTATCACTGATTTCTTGGTAATATGTGTTTTTTCAAGCTCTGCTTGACGAATTTAGCTGAACTAATGTTTCAATGATTTCAATTAAGTAAACAAGGATTTGGAAGCCACATAAAAAAAATTTATTACAACTAAGAATTAATCTGCTTGTATCTTAAGCCTTTTCACTAGAAACTAACAAGTTAGTTCACGATGAAGACCTCGTTACCATTTTTGCTAGTTTTTGGATGGAGAGATATGAGCACCACAGCTAAAAAAGTCGATTTTGCCGCTACTGATTTTGAAAATCATAAGCAACAACGTATTGAATATACAACCTGTTACATGTGCGCCTGTCGTTGTGGCATTCAAGTGACCATAGAAAACGATAACGTTCGCTTCATTCGCGGCAACCCCAAACACCCTGTTAACAAAGGTGTCCTCTGCGCGAAGGGCAATGCCGGCATCATGAAACAAAATTCTCCCGCCAAATTACAAGCCCCCCTGTTACGCAAGGCGGGCACGGAACGCGGCGCGGGGGAATTTGAAGAAATTTCATGGGATAAAGCTCTTGACATTTTGACCGACCGCTTGCAAAAAATCCGTGAAACTGACCCCAAAAAACTCGCCTACTTCACCGGACGCGACCAGATGCAAGCTCTCACAGGATTCTGGGCGACCCAATTTGGCACGATTAACTGGGCAGCGCATGGCGGTTTTTGCTCGGTCAACATGGCATCTGGCGGGCTTTACACGATGGGCTACGCATTTTGGGAATTTGGCGATCCCGATTGGGATAACACCAAATATTTTATGATGTGGGGTGTGGCGGAAGATCACTCATCAAATCCCATCAAAATTGGCTTAGAAAAACTCAAGCGGCGCGGCGCAAAATTCGTCTCAGTCAACCCCGTTCGCACCGGATATCAAGCGATTGCCGATGAATGGATTGCAATTCGCCCCGGCACCGATGCCATGCTTGCCCTGTCGATGATTCATGTCTTGCTGAAAAATGAACAATTCGACTGGGAATTTTTGATTCGCTACACCAATTCGCCCTATTTAGTGGTCAACACACCGGGGCAAAAAGGTGACGGTTTAATACTGCGTAACGAAGCCGGTCAGCCGTTAGTTTTTGATTTAGAACAACAAACTTTTGTCGATGCCACTCAAGCGGATATTAAACCTGCATTATTTGGCAATTACACTGCGCCAGACGGTCGCCCGGTGAAAACTGCGATGACGATTTTGGCGGGAAAATATCTCAGTGACGAGTACGCGCCTGAAAATGCAGCGAAAATTTGCGGTATCGACGCAGCAACGATTGAACGCTTGGCACTCGAATTGGCGCATGTTGCCTTCAAAGAAACCATCACGATTGACACAGAATGGACGGATTGGGCGGGGCGCAAACACGATAAATTCATTGGTCGTCCCGTGACAATGCACGCGATGCGCGGAATTTCAGCCCATTCCAACGGTTTTCAAGCCTGTCGTGCGATTCACATTTTGCAAATTCTGCTCGGAAGTATTGACGTTCCCGGTGGCTTTCTCGCCAAACCGCCCTATCCAAAGCACATTCCGCCCAATATTAAACCCGCCAAAGACTGCGCGCCCAATACGCCATTAAAATCGCCGCCGCTGGGTTTTCCAACCTGTCCCGAAGACTTAGTGATTGATGAACAAGGCAATCCCAAGCGTCTTGACAAAGGCTACTCATGGGATGCGCCGATTTCTAATCACGGCTTGATGCACATGGCGATCACTAATGCGTGGAAGGGCGATCCGTACAAAATTGACACTTTAATGCTGTTCATGGCAAATATGGCATGGAACTCGACCATGAACACGTCGGATGTCATTAAGATGTTGAAAGATAAAGATTCCAGCGGCGAATATAAAATACCTTTTCTCGTCGTCGTCGATGCGTTCCACTCCGAAACGGTGAATATTGCCGATTTAGTGTTGCCAGACACCACGTATTTAGAGCGTTTTGACACCATTTCGATGCTGGATCGTCCGATTTCTGAACCGCACGCGGCTTGTGACTCTGTTCGTCACGCGGTTTTGCCACCAAAACGGGAAGTGCGCTCATGGCAGGAAGTGCAGGTGGAATTGGCTTCGCGCTTGAAATTTCCAGCATTTACCAATCCAGACGGCACGCGCAAATTTAAGGACTACAAAGACTTTATTGTCAATCATGAACGGATGCCGGGCATTGGCTTCTTAGCGGGTTGGCGGGGCAAGAATGGCGATCAACACTTGGTCGGCGAACCCAATCCAAAACAATGGGAAGTGTATATTGAGCACGGCGCGTTTTTTGAATTTCATTTGCAAAAAAATCAATATTATTATCGGTTTGCCAACAAAGATTACTTAGATTTCGCCAAAAGTGTCGGTTGGGTCGGTTCGACTGCGCCGATTGTGATGGAAGTGTATTCCGAAACGTTGCAAAAGTTCCGTTTAGCGGGTCAAGGACTGTACGACGGGCCCCAACCCACGAAAGCAGAGCATAAACAGCGGTTAGTGCAGTATTTTGACCCACTGCCCTGTTATTATCAACCTTTGGAGCAACAAAATCAGTGTGATCAAGAGTATCCATTTTTCGCAGTGAACCAACGCCCAATGTTTATGTATCACTCATGGGATTCGCAAAATGCGTGGTTACGGCAGATCATGGCGCAAAACTTTTTGTACATGAATCGCCAAAAGGGTGAAAAACTGGGCATTCAAGACGAATCTTGGGTCTGGGTCGAATCGCGGCATGGAAAGATTCGCGTGCAAGTGCGTTTAGTTGAAGCAACTCAAGAAGATACCGTGTGGACGTGGAATGCAATTGGTAAACAAACGGGTGCGTGGGGATTGTCAGAGGATGCGAATGAATCGCAACAGGGATTTTTGATGAATCATCTGATTTCTGAGCTATTGCCGAAAAAAGACGGTGAAGTAGAAATTACCAACTCCGATCCCATTACCGGTCAAGCGGCTTGGTACGATCTCCGGGTCAAAATTACGCCCGCCGCGCCAGAAGAAGAAGGCAGTTATCCTCAATTTACGCCGATTAAACCACTGCCCAAGGCTAAAGAATCGCCAGAAACCGTGCGCTATCACACCCACAAGCCAGTGCGTTTGAATCGTTCTGTGTGGGATATTTTGACGCGGGGTTGGAAATAGTTTTGTTTAATCAAGCAATTGTGTAGCAACAATATTGCTATTATGTTTGCTGCACGGTTGTGTTAAACTGGTAGATTATTTCATAACCCATGTTAATCCTCTATGTTATTCGATTCGTTGCCTCATGACCTTTTGACACTGAAAGAAGCCAGTGAATGGGCAAGTGGACATTTACAAAAAAACGTGACCACTGCAAATATTGCCTACTTGGTTAATTATGCAAAGATCAGAAAATTTACTAATCAAAATAAACTATTGGTGAGTAAATGTGATCTTATCTCGTATTATGAATCTTTTTATGGCAAACGTGAGATTCACTGGAAAAATCAACTCGGTGACGATTTAAATTGGGCGTTGTCGTTTGATTATTTGAAAGAGGCGGAAACGACCAAACATGTTCATCGGTTACATCCGTATAAAGGCAAGTTTATTCCACAACTCGTTGAATATTTTTTAGATAATCATGTCGATGAGTTCAAAACTCAAATTTATTTTCAACCCGGTGATATTGTGCTAGACCCGTTTTGTGGTAGCGGGACAACTTTGGTTCAAGCGAATGAATTGGGAATGCACGCGATAGGAATTGACATTTCAGCATTTAATAGTTTGATTTGCAATGTGAAAGTGACGCGGTATCCGTTGGCAGAAGTACGTCAGGCATTAGATCGGATTACGCAGGCTCTAAAATTGTTTATTTCAAAAACGCGGATACACGAGTTTGAAAGCCATTTAGCGGCATTATTGAAAGATTTTAACGATCTTCACTTTCCTTCGCCTGAATACAAGCATAAAATAAAAAAAGGTGAGATTGACGAAACGAGTTACGGAGCAGAAAAGGAACAAGAATTTTTAACCACGTATCAGCAGTTGGTGCAACGTTACCAGATCACGCTTTTACAGCAGAAATGCGAAAATTTTTTAGATCAATGGTATCTTGAGCCGATAAGACAAGAAATTGATTTTATTTTTTCACTGATCAAGGAGATAGCGAATAAACCTGTAAAAAAATTGCTGGCAGTGATTTTGAGCCGCACTATCCGTTCATGTCGTGCAACAACTCATGCCGATTTGGCTACGTTGAAATCTCCGGTAACCGCCACTTACTACTGTGCAAAACACGGTAAAGTATGTAAGCCATTATTTTCTATGTTAAGTTGGTGGGAACGTTATTGTCAAGATACACTGCAACGATTAAGCCAATTTGAGCGATTGCGTACAGATACTTGGCAAATATGTTTAACTGGAGATGCCAGACAGTTGAATTTATTTGAAATATTACAAGAAAAACAGCCAAAATTTGCTGAACAGGTGCTAAAGCAAAAGATCAAGGGAATTTTTTCAAGTCCGCCGTATGTTGGTTTAATTGATTATCATGAGCAACATGCGTATGCGTATGATCTTTTTGGCTTTGATCGCAACGATGGGTTAGAAATTGGTGCGTTACGTCGTGGTCAAGGAAAGGAAGCCCGGCAAGATTATGTCGAAGCTATTGCAGCCGTTTTAAATCACAACAAACAGTATCTTGCTGATAATTATGATGTTTTCTTGGTGGCGAATGACAAATATAATTTGTATGCAACAATTGCTGAAAAAGCAAAAATGCAGATTGTCAATCAATTTAAGCGTCCCGTGCTGAATCGCTCTGAAAAAGATAAATCGGCGTATGCTGAGATCATTTTTCATTTGAAGGAAGCGTGAGAATGGAACGCAGTAATATCAATCAGTTATTAAAGCGTGCCATTCGACATAAGTTACAAAATTATCGTCCTGAACCTGCGAGTATGCCATTTCATACTCGTTT
>DYNO01000010.1:15364-32763 GCA_020721025.1 Thiomargarita sp.
ATAAGTTACAAAATTATCGTCCTGAACCTGCGAGTATGCCATTTCATACTCGTTTGTTAGGAAAAGATCGGATGGCATTGTTTTCGTTCATTCATTCGTTGAATACTAACTTCGGCACGAGTATTTTTGAACCGGTGGCGATAGAAATTGCAAAAGATCGTTTTCAAAAAGTGCAATCTCAAGCAGTGATCAGTGATGTTTTAAGTGAAGCGGCGCAATATGAAATTCAGCATATTATGGATAATTTGAGTGCTGGAGTTGCGCTACCTAATAAAATTCAAGAAGTTGAAATGATCCGTGCTTGTTGTCAACAGTTGCCGTTTAGAAAAACTAAATTGACCAGAGTTGATATTTATCTCCAAGATTCTGAAAATAATTTTTACTTATTTGATCTTAAAACAGCAAAACCAAATGCTGGCGGGTTTAAAGAGTTTAAACGGACACTTTTGGAATGGACAGCGGCGATTTTGGCGGAAAATCCAACTGCGCGAGTTTACACCGTGATTGCCATACCATACAATCCTTATGAACCAAAGCCTTATCAACGTTGGACGATGCGGGGAATGTTGGATTTAGAACATGAATTGAAAGTTGCTGAAGAATTTTAGGATTTTCTCGGAGGTACAGGCACTTACACAGAATTGTTGAATTGTTTTGAACAGGTTGGTTTAGAGTTAAGAACTGAAATTGATGAGTATTTTGCAAAATTTATCCAACTGCGTTAATGCAAAAAATGAATTACCGAGTTGAGACCACTGAAAAACAGGAGACAAACAACGTGAGACTTGGTTTAGTGATTGATTTAGATACCTGTGTGGCGTGTCATGGCTGCGCAGTGGCTTGTAAACAATGGAATACTTCCGGGACGACGGGGCCCTTGACTGATTACAATCCGTATGGCAAAGACCCCAGCGGCGTGTGGTTCAATCGGATTCGTAGTTTTGAAGTGGGTAACTATCCGCACAATAAAACGATTAATTTTCCGATGTCGTGTATGCACTGCCAAGATGCGGATTGTGTGACCGTTTGCCCAACCGGTGCGTCTTACAAGCGGCTGGAAGACGGCATCGTTTTGGTCGATCAAGACAAGTGCATGGGGTGCAATTACTGCTCGTGGGCATGTCCTTATGGTGCGCGGGAATTGGATCGCGTCAGTGGCACAATGAAAAAGTGTACGCTGTGTGTGGATCGGATTTATGATGAGGAATTGCCGCCGGAAGAGCGTAAGCCCGCCTGTGTCCTCACTTGTCCGTCGCACGCCCGTTATTTTGGGGATTTTGACGATCCGAATTCTGAAGTCAGTCAAATAGTGCGTGAACGTGGCGGACGCGGCTTGATGGCAGAATTGGGCTACAATCCGACTAATAAATATTTGCCTCCTCGTCCCACGCGCCCGGTGCCGACTGAAGATGTGAAAAACTCTTTAGCATCAACGGTTAAGAACTGGGTGAATAAATTGGTGACGCGGTAATTGTCTGAACCTTAATTTGCCTAATTACCCAGATTTTCATAATTAGGTCGGTTATGGTTTAGCAATTCATGTTCAATGCTTTAACATAAACAATAATTAAAAGAGGAAGTTCCATGCACCCGGCATTTTCTGTGATCTTTTTTACCGTCACCTCTGGATTGGGCTACGGCTTGATGATGATGTTAGTTATCGCCCATCTCACCCAATTCAGCGGCGCACTCACTGCAACTGAAATTGTGTTTATCGGCGCAGTTTCACTCGGTTTAGTCACGCTAGGCTTGCTTTCATCCACTTTACATCTCGCAAACCCAAAGAATGCGTGGCGAGCGTTTGGTCGATTTCGCACTTCTTGGTTATCACGGGAAGGCTTGTTTGCAGTGATTTCTTATCCGATTGCCCTCGGTTATTTAGCCAGTGTATGGTTTCAACAACCTGCTGTTTTAATTAATATTTTGGGCGTGCTGACGGCAATCATTGCCCTGAAAACAGTGTTTGCAACAGGAATGATCTACGCCTGTTTGAAAACAATTCGGCAATGGAATACTGCGCTAACTCCTGCAAATTACATCTGGCTCGGTTTAATGCTCGGAACATTAACTTTTACCGCGTTACGCACCGGTTATGGCGATGTTAATTTTAATTTAAACATCATGTTAAGCGTCAGTTTGGCAATGATCGCCATCGCAGGTTTGCTTAAATTCAGTTATTATTTTTGGATCAGTACGCCGACGGGCCCCAGCATTAACACGGCAACTACATTCACTCAATCTATTGTGAGATTATTAGAAGTAGGACATACGGCGGGCACGTTTTTAACCGATGAATTTGGTCACGCAGTCACGCAATACAAATCTAATAGTTTACGCTTCGTCGTGTTTTTATTTGGCTTCGTCGTGCCAGCTATCTTGTTGATTATTTTGCTGAATGGCGGTGGAATGAATTTATTGATTTACGTCGCACTTGGCATCGCCTACATCGGAATTTTGGTAGAACGGTGGTTATTTTTCGCAGAAGCGCGCCATGTGGTGAATTTGTATCATGGAATGCAACGGACTTGATATCGTTGTCAAAGTGAATTTTGAGAAATTATTTTACAGTCAATAAGTTACAATGGGGTAAAACGTCTGAACCATAATTGATTGATTTTTCATAATTATAGTTCAGACATCGCTGAATCAGGCAAACGGAGTAGGAATTTGTTTATGCCAATCAGTTACTTGTTGATATTGATGGGCGACATTTAACAGTTTCGATTCTTGTAAATAGTTGCCAATCAATTGCATCCCCACCGGACGTTGTTTCACAAAACCGGCGGGAATCGACATCGCTGGCAATCCGGCAAGATTCACTGCAATTGTATAAATATCAGAGAGATACATTGTCACTGGATCATCTACTTTTTCACCGATATTAAATGCCACAGTTGGCGAGGTGGGTCCTAAAATCACATCCACTTGTTGAAATGCTTGTTTGAAATCTTCGCTGATCAACCGCCGAATTTGCTGTGCTTTCAAATAGTAAGCGTCATAATATCCCGCTGATAACGCATACGTGCCAATCATAATGCGCCGTTTGACTTCTGAGCCAAATCCTTCGCCACGAGAACGTTTATAAAGATCAATTAAATCAACAGGATTTTTGCAACGATAGCCATAACGCACGCCATCAAAACGCGATAAATTGGAAGAACATTCTGCGGGTGCAATGATGTAATACACTGGTACCGCTAAGTCCGTGTTTGGCAAACGAATTTCGTGTAAGGTCGCGCCGGCTTTTTCCAGTTCCTTAATTGCCACATCGATCACCTTACCAACTTCGGGATCAAGCCCGTCACTGAAATATTCCTTTGGCAATCCGACTTTTAAGCCTGCGATACTGTCATTCAAATGCGCTGTGTAATTTTCGACGGGACGTTCGAGCGAGGTTGAATCACGGGGATCAAAACCTGCCATCGCTCCCATCAAAAGGGCGGCATCTTCAGCATTATGTGCAATGGGTCCGCCTTGATCGAGACTGGAGGCAAAAGCGATCATGCCATAACGTGAGACTAATCCGTAAGTTGGCTTCAGACCGGTTAAACCACAGAGTGCTGCTGGTTGCCGAATCGAGCCGCCGGTATCTGTCCCTGTCGCAATAGGGGCTAATCGGGCTGCCAATGCCGCTGCTGAACCGCCTGACGAACCGCCCGGCACCGCTTGCGTATCCCACGGATTTTTAACCGCACCGTAATAACTTGTTTCATTGGATGAACCCATCGCAAATTCATCCATATTGGTTTTACCCAATGTCACCATACCCGCATCACGGATTTTTTCCACCACTGTAGCATCGTAAGGCGCGATGAAATTATCTAACATCCGAGAACCACAAGAAGTTTTCACGCCAGAGGTGCAAAAAATATCTTTATGTGCAAGTGGAATTCCGCATAATTGTCCCGCAGTTCCAGCCTGTAATTGCGCGTCGGCAGCGGTGGCTTGAGACAGGGCGAGTTGTTCGGTGACAGTAATAAAGCTGTTTAATTGATCGTCATAACGCGCAATTCGGTCTAAAAAATAACGAGTTAATTCAACACTGGAGATTTCCCGTGCGTGCAGAGCGTGAGAAAGTTCAAGAAGAGTTTTCGTGTGCATGTGAATCTTTTTGGCGTAAAAAGTGATATAATAGACTATTCAATGACTTTGGGTACGAGATAAAGCCCCGCTTCTACTTGTGGTGCAATGCCTTGAAATAGTTCACGTTGATCGGTTTCTGTAACCACATCTGGACGCATCCGAGCAATAGCATCAAGCGGATGTGCCATCGGTGTTTCTGTGGTTTCTATCGCATTCATTTTTGCCACAAAATCCAAAATATTTGACAAATTGCGAGTATATAACGGAATATCTGCCTCATCAAGGGCAATGCGCGCCAAGTGTGCAATTTTTTCTACATCTGCACGTTGTAATGACATTATCAAACTCCATTAAGGTAATTCAAATGAGCTATCGTCTAGTTTAACCGATGACAGACAAAATGTGTAGAACATAGTAAGTTATTTCTTGTTTTCTAACCAATTGAGCAAATGATAAAATTCAATCAAATTAAACTAATGGGTTGCGACCGTAAAGCAACGTCGCGCAGATTTGGTACCCGTTTAGCGAATCAGCAATGATTACATTTAGAAATTCAAAGCGATCACGATGAAACGATGTTGTGGCGAAACTCGCTTAGAAGATGTATTTAAAAAAGATGAATAAATCCAACCTCGCTTTGAAATGATAATTCATTCTTGTTTACTATAAAATTAAAAAATTCACTTTTTAGATTTCCAAATTCATAGGATTTGCTCAATTCCATGTTTAAACATATACGAGGTTGGTTTTCAAACGATTTATCCATCGATTTAGGGACAGCAAATACGCTCATTTATGCACGCGGTCAAGGAATTGTACTTGATGAACCTTCGGTGGTTGCCATTCGACAGGGACGTGAGGGGAATGGAGCAAAAACGATTGCTGCGGTGGGTTCTGAAGCAAAACAAATGCTTGGACGCACACCAGGAAATATCACTGCAATTCGTCCGATGAAAGATGGCGTGATTGCAGATTTCACCGTGACTGAAAAAATGTTGCAATATTTTATTCATAAAGTTCATCAAACGCGGTTTTTACGTCCATCGCCGCGCGTGTTGATTTCTGTGCCTTGTGGCTCAACTCAGGTAGAACGTCGGGCAATTCGGGAATCTGCAATGGGCGCGGGGGCGCGGGACGTATTTCTGATAGAAGAACCGATGGCGGCGGCGATAGGGTCGGGTATGCCGGTCAATGATCCTACGGGTTCAATGGTGGTTGATATCGGCGGAGGCACGACCGAAGTCGGCATTATTTCCTTGAATGGAATGGTTTATTCTGAATCTATTCGGGTGGGTGGCGACCGATTTGATGAAGCGATTGTTGCCTACGTGCGTCGTCATTACAGTACATTGATTGGGGAAGCGACGGCGGAACGGATTAAACATGAAATTGGTTCTGCTTTTCCGGGCAAAGAAATTCGAGAAATTCAAGTACGGGGACGCAATCTAGCCGAAGGGATTCCGCGCAGTTTCAAACTCAATAGCAATGAAGTGCTTGAAGCGTTACAAGAACCATTGGCAGCCATCGTCGCGGCGGTGAAAACTGCGCTGGAAAAAACTCCGCCAGAATTGGGTTCAGACATTGCGGAAAAAGGCATGGTTCTCACCGGAGGCGGGGCATTGCTCACCAATATTGACCGCTTGCTCATGGAAGAAACCAATTTACCCGTCGTTATCGCAGATGATCCCCTCACTTGCGTGGCACGCGGGGGCGGTCGGGCGTTGGAAATGATGGACGAAAATGGCATTGATACCTTTACGCTCAATGCCGCTTAAGTACCATCATCGCATTGGGAATTGGACATGAATGACAATGCAATGTTTCGGTCGTGCCCAAGTTCATCAAAATTTTCAAGATTGAACCGATTGATTTGGCGGATGATTCATCACTGACCTTGACCTCATTTTTCATTCGTCATTCCCATGATGCAGCTATTGATTAAATATGAAGCCACTATTTAAAAAAGGACCCTCTGCGACACTTCGCATTATCCTACTTGGCATACTTTCTCTCGTCTTAATGATGTTTGACCATCGTTCAGGATATTTACAGCAGGTGCGCGCCTATCTCTCCGTCGCTATTTATCCAATTGAATATGCTGTCATTTTTCCGGTCAAAGCGGGACAATGGTTATCGGCGAATTTTGGACCACGCTGGGCACTGATTGAACAAAATGCCAAACTCCGTGAAGAAAATCTCAGTTTGCGCTTTACCTTACAAAAATTTGACGACTTAAAGACCGAAAATGAGCGATTACGCAGCCTCTTAGATTCCACCACCAAAATCACACAAGATAAAGTCTTGGTTGCTGAAGTGTTGGCGATGGATTTAGACCCCTTCACCCGCAAACTTAAGATCAACAAAGGAGCACAACATGATGTTTTTGAAGGACAACCAGTGCTTGATGCCCAAGGTGTGATGGGGCAGGTCACGCGTGTCAGTCCCCTTTCCAGTGTTGTGATGTTGGTCACGGATCCCAATCATGCCCTACCAGTGCAAGTGGTTCGCAATGGACAACGCACAATCGCTATGGGTATGGGCGCGACCAATCGGTTAGCACTGTCCTATATCCCAAATAATTCAGCGAATAAGGGCGACATTACCATTGGCGATATCTTGGTAACTTCGGGGATTGGCGGACAATTTCCATCCGGTTATCCGGTGGGCAAGGTACTTGAGGTCAATCTCGACATCGGACAACCGTATGCACAAGTGCAAGCCCTGCCCAGTGCCTCATTAGAACGCAATCGTGAAGTGTTACTGATTTGGACGAATCCTCAACCCATTGACGATAAAGCAGAAATTGATAAAACACCGCTGAATAAGCCCAAAGTTGAACCCACGCATTTTAAACAAGAAGCCAAACCCCGATAGCACCACCACTGTAGAATTTTTCAATGTGAATGAACCGATTATCATCCGATTCGACATGCTCAAACAGGGATAACGACGAAAAAGTCCCGCGTCTCTCCCAATTTTGCTAGAATTTCAGTCGCATTCAGTCGCATTCAAACGATGATTCATTCCCCATGATTGGCGATGTTTGCAGCATCAAAAAACAACAATTGCTTAGGATTCTTCGAGAACCGATTGAAACAATATCCTACAATTCATAAATTTGTGATGATAACTTGTTAATTAACAGATCACTGCAATTGACCGCTACCATAACATTGATTTAAGTCATCACTGTCCACTAACCACGACCCAACTTTGCAGTAAATTGATTGAGTGTTCAGCCAATACTTTGATTTCTTGATTTATTTTCTCGACGAGGTTCAGTATGATTATCGTGACCGGTGGTGCTGGATTTATTGGCAGCAATTTGATTAAATCTCTCAATGAACGCGGATATCAGAAAATTCTCGCGGTCGATGATCTCACGCAAGGGCAAAAATTTCAAAACTTAGTGGATTGCGATATTCATGATTTTGAAGATAAAAAAGCCTTTTTAGACCTGATCAGCAAACGCAGTTATTTTGCCGCCACGATTGATGCCGTATTTCATCAAGGGGCTTGTTCCACCACTACTGAATGGGATGGCAAATACATGATGCAAAACAACTATGAGTATTCTAAGTCGTTGATGCAATATTGTTTAGCAAAGAAAATCCCATTTATTTACGCATCCAGTGCTTCCGTGTATGGTGACGGTAAAATTTTCAAAGAACAACGTTCTCACGAATCGCCGCTCAATATTTATGGTTACTCTAAATTTTTGTTTGATCAATACATTCGTGAATATTTACCGATTGTGACTTCTCAAATTGCCGGACTACGTTATTTTAACGTTTATGGACCGCGTGAGCAACATAAAGCAAGTATGGCAAGCGTGGCATATCATTTTAATCAACAGTTATTGCAACACGGAAAAGTTAAGTTATTCAAGGGCTGCGATGGCTACCCCGATGGCGAACAACGGCGAGATTTTATTTACGTGCAAGACGTGGTTGATGTGAATATCTGGTTTTTTGAACATCCAAATAAATCAGGAATTTTTAACGTCGGGACGGGGCGCAGTCAAACTTTTAACGAGGTTGCCAATGCGGTGATTGAGTGGCATGGGCGCGGGGAAATTGAATATGTTGATTTTCCAGAACATTTAAAAGGTCACTATCAAAGTTTTACCCAAGCAGACATCCATTCATTGCGCAATACTGGTTATCTCAATCCTTTCAAAACGGTGGAACAAGGGGTGCGCGCGTATTTGGATTGGTTGAATCGAAACTTGTAATCTATTGCGAATTCACTGGTGACAATTTTTCTTGATTTAGGGGAAGGTATTTAGGTATCAACAGATTGATTTTTTTGTAATATATCGTGACAAAGCGATGTATGAACGCATTTCATCTGTCATTTTAAAAATCGTAACATCCTTGATAACACGACCTTAAAACCAATCAATAGCAGAGGAAATATGTCATTAACCGATAATTTGTTGAAACGGCTGGATTTCTTGGAACTTGAACAAGACCGGCAACAAGAGGAAGTGATGAGCCTTGCGGAAGAGATTTCTCCAGAAATTGGGTTGAAAATGGAGAATATTAACGTGAAAAAATCAACGAAGGGTTATGTCATTTTGCTGGAATTTGCGGACGCGCCCGTGAGCGAATGGTCAGATGAAACCAATGGTTGGCGAAGTAAGAATTTGGGGAGTCGTTATACGTCCATTCAACAAGCCGATAAAAAACTTGCAATTCTTAAGCAGAAGTGGCCCGAATATCCATTGAGAATTGGATTGATTACTTGATGTTTTGCAAACAGGTCATTTATGCAGTCTTTGGTGGAATCCAAATTTGAGTTTGGACTTCGGTAAGGGGAATTCAAATTTGGAGCAAATGAGACGATGAAAAATTTATTGATTATTCTGTATATTACCGCATTGGGATTCATGGCGTTGTATGCCCCACAACCGCTTTTGCCTCTGTTGAGCGAAGAATTACACGTTAATATCACCCAAATCTCCCTGCTGATTAGCGTCACCTTATTTCCTCTCAGTCTCGCTCCAATTTTATACGGTTTTATTTTAGAATCTGTGCCTTCAAAAGCCATGCTAAAAACTGCAATTCTATGGCTTGCTCTCAGCGAATTGGGATTTTTATGGCTGACCGACTTTGGGCTATTAGTGGGAATTCGATTTTTGCAAGGTCTGTTATTGCCTGCTATTTTTACCGCGTTAGTGACTTATTTGTCGATGACTACTCCCACTGCGTCTATGCCACGAGTTTTATCATTTTATATTGCAACGACCATTTTTGGTGGATTTTTAGGGCGTTTCCTCGCTGGGATGATGGCAACCTATTCACATTGGCAATTTGTTTTTTTAATCATCATATTAGGTTTGTTATATGGCTACCGTTTATTATCCCTGTTAGACAGCGACAGCCGCTTACACTTTGTGCGCCCCACCCGACAAAATATCCTCAACGCGCTGCGTAACCCCATCTATAATAAAATTTATTTGATCATTTTTTTGATATTTTTCTGTTTTGCCTCCATTTTAAATTCGTTACCGTTTCGGATGACAGAATTGCAACATCATACTTCCGAATTGACCATCGCGATCATGTATGCCGGCTACCTCATTGGTATTGTGGTTGTTTTGAATGGGGTACGCATTAATCGTTGGTGTAAGGGGGAAAGTAATACAGTTTTTTTAGGGGCAACAATATTTTTAAGCGCGCTGTTACTATTCAACGTGCCCAGTGTTATCGTTATGTTTTTTAACATGTTTTTGTTGTGTGCCGGAATGTTCTTGGTGCATGGTGTGTTGGCGGGGTATCTCAATCAGCTTGCGACGCACGATAAAGGCATTGTCAATGGCATGTATATCGCATTGTATTACGCCGGAGGTTCATTAGGTTCATATCTTCCAGCATTTATCTATCGTGGGCTGGGTTGGAATGTTTATCTATTATTTTTATGCTGCCTAGTTTTAATCGCGATGAGCATGGTGAAATTCTTAATCGTACCCCACCGCGCTTAAAGCCATTGACTTAATGAATTGCGATTTAAAATATGCTTTGTTATCTGGTTTTAAGCAATAAAACTTTACGAAATGACAATACAGTAATTTTTTTATTAAATAAAACAAACGGTTCCTCGTTCCGATGCGCCGCGTTGGAATGCAGCCCGGACGCTCCAGCGTCACGAATGACGATTTTCAACTGATTGCTTTTTATCATCTTGATGAAAAATTGCTGCTCCGTTGAAATGGAAAGCGAAATACAGATGCTTGAAACTCATCAAATTTGAACCGGTGACGCGGAGCGTCCGGGCTGCATTCCAACGCGGCGCATCGGAACGAGGAACTGTTTGTTTTATTTGATAAAATTTACCATATTGTCATTTTGAGTCACAATTCCTTAAGTCAATGGCTTTGCGCCGGCGCATGGGAACGAGAAAAATTTTTAAAACCATCCAATTTATTGTTTATGTCTCTGGAAAAATAACTTATGTCAAAAACTTTAGACCTTGCTATTGCCCTAATACAGCGTGCTTCGATCACTCCCAAAGATGAAGGGTGTCAACTGTTGATTGCACAATATTTGCGACCCTTGGGTTTTGAAATTGAACATTTGCGTTATGGTGACGTTGATAACTTGTGGGCAAGACGAGGAAAATCCGCGCCCTTATTCGTTTTTGCTGGGCATACTGATGTCGTTCCCACGGGTAATCTTGACGCATGGCAATTTCCCCCGTTTTCCGCCACGCAACACGATGGTTTTTTATACGGACGCGGCAGTGCAGATATGAAGGGCAGCATCGCGGCAATGTTGGTCGCGGTCGAGAATTTTGTGCAACACTATCCGCAACATTTGGGTTCTATTGGATTTTTAATCACCAGTGATGAAGAAGGTCCATCCGTTGACGGTACAGTAAAAGTGGTGGAACATTTACAAGCGCGTCAAGAAACCATTGATTATTGTCTGATTGGGGAACCGACGAGCGTACAACAATTAGGCGATATGGTCAAGACAGGGCGACGGGGTTCGCTGAGTGGACATTTAACCGTGCACGGCACTCAAGGACATGTTGCTTATCCCCATTTATCTGACAATCCAATTCATCGTTTTTCCCCCATATTGAATGCGTTATGTCAAATGGAATGGGATCAGGGCAATGAATTTTTTCCTCCCACCACCTTTCAAATCTCGAATATTCATGCGGGAACCGGAGCAAATAATGTGATTCCCGGTGATTTACGGGTAGATTTTAATTTTCGCTACAGCACCGCAGTCACGCGCGACGAATTGCAAACTCGCGTTATTCAGCTCTTTGACAGCCACAAGTTGCGTTACACCCTAGATTGGGAAAATTCAGGTCAGCCCTTCCTCACCGAAGCAGGAAATCTAGTGCAAGCAGTGCAAACAGTCATTACAGAAGTATGCAAGATTGACACTACATTATCCACCAGCGGCGGCACCTCAGATGGTCGCTTCATCGCTCCGACAGGCGCACAAGTCGTGGAGTTTGGACCAGTCAATGCCACGATTCACAAAATTAACGAATCTGTCAAAATTACCGACTTGGACACGTTGACCACCGCTTATTTCAAAATTTTGGAACAATTGCTCGTGTAACGCCGCGTGATACGCCTAAAATAAAACTTGCCATTACACAAAACTCCCGTTATACTTTCAACAACTGAAGCATTTCACACGATTGTCGTATTTACTCCATCTACAAAATTATAGACTTGTTAATCATGATTGACACACAAGGTTATCGAGCAAACATTGGTATTATCTTAACGAATCAGGAACGGCAGGTATTGTGGACCAAACGAGTAGGTCAGAATGCTTGGCAATTTCCTCAAGGCGGGATGAAACCTAGTGAAGCACCGCGTGAAGCCATGTTCCGAGAGTTGTATGAAGAACTGGGGCTACGGGCGCGTCAGGTGCATGTGGTTGGCAATACAAAGGGATGGTTGCGCTATCGCTTGCCTGAGAATCTGGTGCGTTATCATCAACGTCCACTGTGTATTGGTCAAAAACAAATATGGTTTATGTTGCGTTTGTTGTGTAAAGAAAGTGAAATACGGTTCGACGCAAAAGGAATTCCTGAGTTTGAAGCATACAAGTGGGTGGATTATTGGCAGCCATTGCAGGAAGTCGTTTATTTTAAACGTAAAGTTTATGAACAAGCACTTTCAGAACTATCATGTTTGGCGGGTCGTCCTACCAAACCGGCGTACCTTGTGACTTCTGACGTTATCGGTGAACCCGTTGAATTGATGACTGAAAATTCGCATCACACCGTGATTGATCCTCACAAACTGCGTAGATGATACTTTCAGAAAAACAGCAACCTTAAAATTAGCGGTCTGAATGCAGATTCACCCAAATGAAAAATTTGCAACAACGATATGATTTTTTAACAATTTTATCCTGTCACCAATCAAATTTTTCAATTTTGTGAATCTTCAGTTCAGACCATCAATCATTCGGTTTGCATCAGCGTTTTGTAGGGTTACACAGTTCAAATTAGTTCACTGCTTTTTTCCCTGCCATTGACCCGAATTGCCATCCTCGTCATCATCTTGCCACGTTCCATTGAAACTTAAACCATCTGCGCTAAATTTTAGACGCGCCGTCCCTGTTGCACCGCCTTCATCCCAGCTCACTTCCAGCACCCGCCCTGTCAATGTCCCTTTGAGTGTACCGTGAACCGTTTCATCGTCAGAATTCACATAATCATAAGTTCCCGATACAGTTTTACCGCGTTGTTTCAGTTTTAAATTTCCAAAATCAGTTTCCCAAATACCATTTAAATCAATCTCTTGATTAGACTCAGTACGCTTTTTCGAGCTATTAATCACGATCTGCTTATCTGAACCGTAATCATCCAAGTTTTCCAACTTCTTAGCCACCAACCGATTCCAACGTTTTTGTTCGGCTTTATCACGAGAATGTTCCGTTTCTTCATCATATTGCACCTGCGTCCGTTTCGCTGCCTTCAAGACCTCATCAAACGCTTTTTTGACTTGATCCGCGCTGGTAGCAAACTCAATTTTCTGCTTAAACAATCGAATATGTAACTGTGCAATGTCAACATGGAGTTGTTCATGTTGCAGCAAATAATCGCTTTCCTTACCCTCACGAACCCATGACTTACTGGTTTGAAAACAACTCTCGGCTAACACTTTATTGCCCTTCCAACGATAGTAGAGATACCAATACGTCATTGCTGCAAAAGGAGAATCTTCCGCAACCGTCCCTTGAAAATCACTCCATTGCAATTTTGGGCGTTCATGCCAATCAATACAATTTTCTACCGCATTTGCCGCAGAATACCACAAACACAGCATTGTAAAAAACACAAAACTGAATTTCATATTCCCTCTGAATTTATAAAATAAGTAATGATGACGACGCAGGATTTTTCACAGCAATATCTTAACCGGAAGGCAGATCGTCAATGTTACTGAATTTACTACAATACAGAATTCCGCCCGCTGTCCTCCACCCCTTTGTTATTGTAAACTTTGCGCATAGGGTCGTAAAATTTCGCAGATGGCTCGATCTTGCAAATCTTCAGCTAAGTTCGTAATTCTTTTAATAAATGGCGAAAGTTCTTGATAACTACTTTCCAATTGTTGCAAATAATCCAAAATCCCCTGAATATCTCCAATCGTGGCTAAATTGAATAACTCCAGTGCTTGCTCTTGGGATAAAATATGGCATTCTGTAGCCAAATCACTAGATTCAGAATTATTTTCTGGGATAATATTCTCTGTAATCCAAGAAAGTTTCAGATGTTTTTGAAGACATTTTAACAATTCTTCGATTTGCACGGGTTTGGCAATAAAATCATCACAACCCGAAGTTAAACTTGCATGTTGATGATAATCAAACGCACTGGCTGAGACGGCAATGATCAAAGTATCTTTAAAATCAGTATATTCGCGCAACCGCCGCACCGTTTCAAACCCATCCATGACCGGCATAAATAAATCGAGCAAGATGACATCGGGCTGCCAGCCGAACGCTTTTTCTAAACATTGTTCGCCATTTTCTGCCTCTTGAATGTCAAAACCCAAGGGAACCAGCAGTTTTGACAAAACAGAGCGATTTTCCCATTTATCATCAACCAGTAACACTTTACAAATTTTTGGTTTTTCATCAACAATCAGATGATAGCCGGTAATGATGAAATTATCTTTTGGCTTGGAAATATAATCAGTTACTTCAGGCAGTTCTAATTCAAACCAAAATTGACTGCCCTTCCCCAACTGACTGCTGACTTTCACCTGAGTGTCCATCATTATTGCAAGTTTTTGGGTAATGGCTAATCCCAGTCCCGTGCCTTCATTTTTATATTTGTCTTGACCAACTTGTTGAAATGGAAGAAAAATTTTTGATAAATGTTCTTCTGCCACCCCAATGCCTGTGTCATGAATTTCAAACAGGGCGCGAGATTTTTCTTTGAAATAATTGACTCTCAATACCACGCTACCATGATCGGTAAATTTGATGGCGTTGCTCAGTAAGTTGATCAGAATTTGTCGCAAGCGTTTTTCATCAGTGCGTACCACGGGCGGCAATACGGAAAGTTGTTGATAACTAAATACAATATGTTTCTGTTTGGCGCGCATTTGAAATAAATCAATGATGCTGCGCAGAAAATCTTGCAGATGAAATTCGGTAGGACACAATTCAACTCGATTTGCCTCAATTTTGGATAAATCTAAAATATCGTTGATTAAATTTAATAAATACTCACCACTGCGCTGCATAATTTTAATACTTTCATGCTGTTGTAGCGTCAGTGAGGTATCGCGTTTTAAAATTTGTGCATAGCCCAAAATCGCATTCAGTGGGGTGCGCAATTCGTGGCTCATGTTGGCGAGAAAGGCACTTTTGGCTCGGTTAGCGGCTTCCGCGGCGAGTTTGGCTTGTTCCATCGCTTGCATCAGTTTGACCGCGTTGGCATCTGATTGTTTTCGTTCAGTAATATCTCGTGCAATGGCGATGAAACGGCTGCGTTGTCCTTGCATTTGAATGTATTGAATCGAGACTTCGACCGGCAATAAGCCATTCATTTTGTGCTTATGCACCGTCTCAATAGTGATCGCGATCAGGTCTATTTGCAAAGGTTTTAATAAATCAAAGGCTTGGTGCAAAGTGTATTCTGGGTTGATGTCGGCAAAGCTCATGTGCAATAATTCAACTTCGGTATAACCTAATTGTCTGATTGCACCCTGATTCACGTAGATTAATTCTAAAGTTTCCGCATCAAGCATGAATACGCCGTCTAAAGTGATATCGAGCGTTGTTTTGAATTGATTCAATCGGAAAATCAAGTCTTTAGTATTCGCTTCTGCGCGTTTTTGCTCGGTGATATCTTCGACATTTGCCCAGATGTAGGAAGCTCCCTTGTGTTGTACCAATAAACCTGAAAGACGCACGGGGACAAGGTGCCCTTTTTTGTGAATGTATTCTTTTTCGTAAGTGCCAAATCGTCCCAGTTTGCGCACTTCTTCAATCCTTTGTTGGGTGGTTCGCAAATATTCCATCGGTGTGATGTCGTACATGCTTAATTTTCCAATAATTTCTTCTACCGAGTAACCGATGATGTTGGCAAAACTGGAGTTGACTTCTTCAAAGATTTCTGCGCCATCTAAATGAATTAGCACCAAACCGATTTGCGCTTCTTCAATTAAAGTGCGCCGGTATTGTTCACTTTCACGCAATTCGTCTTCAATGCGTTTTCTTTCCGTAATATCAACTGCAACTCCTTGAACTAATTTAGGATTATTTTTAGTATCGCGCACAATTAATGCTCTGTCGTGTAACCAAATGGTGTGTCCATCCCGGGATTTCATCCGATATTCTGATAAGGAAGGACGGTTTTCTGTTTCAGCTTGTTGATATTCGGTTAATACTTGTTTTAAATCATCAGGATGCACCAGTTTGAACCAGAGTTGCAAATCGTTGAGCCATTCGGTTACGGTAAAACCGGTCAGTTGTTCAATTTGTGGGCTAATGTAGCCTGCTTTCCAACCCCCCGCCCACGTCGCAAATGTAGGTAACTGCAGGAATTTGTTCGACTAGGGTATGATATTTTATCTCGGCGGCGCGAAGTTGTTCTTCCATGCGCTTACGTTCGGTAATATCGGTGAGAGTGCCCACATAGCCTTGCAGCGTACCGTCGGGATTGAAAAGAGGGGCAATTTGTCCGAGTACCCAAACAATTTCGCCATGAACCCGTTGGAAGCGATATTCCATGTGAAAACGACTTTGTTGAACGCGCCCATTTTCCCATTCAATTAGAGTGTTAGAGCGATCATCCAGAAATAAAATATCAATCCAGTTGTTGCCTAAAATTTGCGATTCCGTCAGTCCTAAAATGTGGCAAACTTGTTCATTAACATAGGTATAGATGCCGTGGATGTCCGTTTCAAACAAACCGGCGGGCGAGGCAGTGGCAAGCGCTTTGTAACGACGTTGGCTTTCACTCAGGGCTTGTTCGGCGCGTTTTTCTTTGGTGATGTCTTGTAATAATCCGATAGCATACAATGCGTTATTTTGATCGTCGCGCACTAAGGTAATATTGGTTGCTGTCCAAATCACTTTGCCATGTTTATGAACAAAGGGCTTTTCTGCTTGAATCAGTTCAATTTTGCCTTCCAACAGGCGATCAAAATGTTCCCCCACACTGGCAGAGCGTTCATCGGTGTGAATGACCTCAAACATATTCATAGAAAGCAATTCAGCTTCGCTGTAACCCAACATGTCACAAAACGCAGGGTTGACCATTTGAAACTGTCCGTCGGTTTTCACCAGCATAATCCCAGCGCAGGTGCTTTCAAAAATACTCCTGAACTTGGCTTCGCTTTCTCGCAGGGCGTTTTCAATCAGTTTTAATTCTGTGATTTCTTGCACGGTGCCGACAATACGCAGTATTTTTCCCTTGTCATCCGTGATCGCCTTACCAAAACCATGAATATAATGTACGCTGCCGTCCCGCCAAACAATTCTGAAAGTAGATTGATACGGTTCAAATTCGTAAATCGCTCGTTCAATCGAATCCATTAATCTATTATAATCATCTGGATGCAAGCTATGTTCAAAAATTTCGTGCAATGGGATGAGACCGGCGGGCGGATCAATTCCCAAAATACGATAACCTTCCTCTGAGCATTGCTCTTCACCGGTGATTAAATCCCATTCCCAATTGCCTAAATGAGCGGTACTTTGGGCTTCGGCAAGACGGGCTTCGCTGCGAGTGAGGGCTTCACGGGCAAGTTTACGTTCGGTAATATAGTGTTCCTAAATGATGTGTAGAATGGGGTGATAATACCAGAGTATTTT
>DYNO01000136.1 GCA_020721025.1 Thiomargarita sp.
TTTTCTTTCTTGCCAAAATGTTCACGCAGTTGATTGTAACAATGTCTTACCGTGCCGCAACACTTATTCAGATATTCCTTTTGTGCTTCATTGGGTTGAAGTTCAATTTTATGTGCCAATAACATCGCTTAACTTCCTCAGACAGGTTACATTTAAGTCATGACGAGGATTCTAATGTGCTATGCTTTACCTGTCAATACTTTTTGGGTTATAGACCTGTTTTACTTGGTGTTAAAGATTTCAAATGGGTTCTATATTGCCCATCCTTCTTGGAAAACTCTTGAATCTGATCACTTTTTTTTAATGTGGCAAGCACCGTTCCATCGATTTTGGGTAATTCCTTTTCCTTGCTCAAAAGGAAGTCAAGCATTTTCTCATCAGACGGAATCTTCTCATACAAATGAACACTCGAAAAGGCAATCGAATAGTTCTTTGGTTTAGATTCAGTTGTGGCAGCGGGCGCACTGATTGCACAAAAAAAGCCAAACCATAATATGATATACTGCATTTTTTTAGTCACTTGACTCACCTTGTATCCATAAAATTATTTTTAATTATAACATTCATTCATTTAGTTTTCTTTGGAGCACACCTCATGGCATGGCTACTGATCGTTGTTATTTTATTATATTGGTTTTACTGTGCTTTTCCCTATCGACAAGAAGTTGAAACGCCCGAAACAGCCAGAGCATATTTTATCGCAGATCGGCAACTTCCTTCAGATTGGTACATTTTAGCCGCCACGGCAACGTCATTTTCTGGTTGGACATTTGTCAGTCATCCCGGCATGATTTACGACAAGGGATTTCAAACCTCTTTTATTTCTTTTTATGCCATCACCATTGCGTTTTCAGGCATGTTGTTCCTAAAGCGACAGTGGATCATTGGCAAACGTTATAACTGCATTACGCCGGGCGATATGTTTGGGGAATATTTCAAAAGTGAATATCTCGGCAAATTTGACCTGCTGAAAATACTTATCTCTACTGTTGCAATATTATTTTCAGTCCTATACATTGCAGTGCAACTCCGTGCTTCTGGTTATCTCATCAATACTTTAATACAGGGTTCACCGGGAGGATTGCCCTCGTTTGTGTTGGTTTGGGTAAATGAAAGCACTGCAACAATAACCCTTGCACTATTTCTATTGTTGTATGTAGTCCCCAAGGGCTTGAAACAAGTGGCATTTGTGGATAGAATGCAATTCGTGTTACAAACGCTCGGCATGATTATCATCGGAATATTGGTACTGCACTACATTGGTGGTCTTGAAAAACTTGCAGAAGGTTTAAAATATCTTTCCAGTTATGACCATATCCGTAACCCATTCTCTCCAGATCAATATAGCCACTACTTCTCAATACCGGGTATCTTCCAACCTGTTCATAACTTTAAAGAAGCAGAAGCAGGAGGATGGACGGGAATGTTGCTATTAACTTTCATGTTGGCACTGATGGGCATTCAAACCTCTCCCGCTTTTACAATGTGGGCATTTGCCAATGAGAGCCCCAAAGGTTTTTGGATACAGCAAGTTATTTTTTCATCGCTCATCGTTGGTCTTGTCATGCTCATATTTACGACTATTCAAGGGATTGGTGCCCATTTCTTAGTTGGCGGTTCTGATTTTGCATTGGCGCATCCAGAAATTGTTAACTCTTTATTCAATGAGGAAGTTTTGAAACAAGATGGTAAATTTGTATCGGATAAACTTATTCCGAACATCATTCTACATATATTTCAAGATGGGAATTTGTACATCATCGCGCTCTTTTTAGCGATTGCTGGTCTTGCTGCAATGCAATCAACCGCCTCTTCCTATATTCTGACCGTAGGCGCAATTATCACACGTGATCTGCTTGGTGTTAGAGGTGAACCTAAGAAAGAGCAAGAAATCCAAATAGGAGATGAATCCCAGAAAAAGCAAGAAAAGCTGCAAATAAACACCGGAAGATTTGCGTCCACAGTTATCGTTATTTTAGCCATTATTCTAGCCCTGATTTTTCCAAGTGGACAAGTCGCGTTATGGGGCGGTTTAGCGGTTGCGTTTGGTTTGCAAATGGTGCCTGCATTGGTAGCGATCTGTTGGTATCCCTTTCTCACAAGAACAGGAATTATTTGGGGACTCTCCCTTGGTATTCTTACAGTTATCTTTACTGAAAATCCTTTTGATATATTCAATCGACTTGGTTTTGACAACCCAATGCGCTGGCCCCTGACAATCCATTCCGCTGCTTGGGGATTGCTTGTAAATTTTGTTGTTGCCTTCATCGTTTCAATCTTCACTCAATACGAAGACGAAAAAGAAATTCGCAATAAACATCATGATTTTCTTAAACAATATAATTTACCACAAGAGAAACAATATCTCAAGCCCTTTGCATGGTTATTTGTACTGACTTGGTTTTTTCTCGCAGTCGGACCGGGTGCGGCACTGATTGGCAACGATTTCTTTGGCAATCCAAACGATCCCAGTTCATGGTGGTTTTTGGGAGCGGTTCCCATTTGGGCGTGGCAAGCGGTTTTTTGGGCAATCGGTGTGTTTATGATGTGGTTTCTTGCGTATTACATGGAAATGTCCACCATGTCCGATAAACAAATTGCTCAAGTAGAACTTGCTTCCGCTGAGCCCGCAACTACCAAGTAACTGTTCTTGAAAGATAACATGCTGCCATGTGACATCAACTCTCTGATGAGGGTTGAATTTCAAGGCATTTCAAGCATTGACAATGAATAAATCTCAGTTATTTGGAAATTTTCAAGTAGTTGCTGGCATTGTCACTGACACGTTAGAAAAAAAGAGTTACACTATTCGGTAGAAGCGATAATTGTGTCGATCACCCCTACCTTTTGTGCCACAGGAAACGTGCTATGTCTGAAAACACTGAGCAAAGACTTAAAGATTTAGAAACGCATCTGCAACAAGAAAATGATGTACTCTTTGATGTAGTAAAAATCTTTCGTAAACTTGACCACATTGCGTATGAATTGGGAATTTTGGATGAAGATCAATCTTATGCGACACGGGTCTCGTGGTGGCCCATGGTGTCTATCTTGGGCACTTTCTCTGCGGGAAAATCCAGTTTTATCAATTACTACTTGGGACGTGAATTACAACGCACGGGTAATCAAGCAGTTGACGATAAATTCACAGTCATTAGTTTTACTCACGATGCCAACAGTAGCACCTTGCCCGGCATCGCACTCGATTCTGACCCACGTTTTCCTTTCTACCAAATCAGCCGCGATATTGCCGAAATAACCACACGCGATGGGCAACGGGTTGATGCGTATTTACAATTGAAAACCTGTAACTGCAAAATTTTAAAAGGGAAAATCATCATTGACTCGCCGGGCTTCGACGCAGACAGTCAGCGCACCGAAACGCTAAAAATTACCAAACATATCATTGATTTATCGGATTTGGTCTTGGTATTTTTCGATGCCCGTCATCCTGAACCCGGCGCAATGCGTGACACGTTACAACATCTGGTGACCGAAACCATCAATCGCCCAGATTCCAATAAATTCATGTACATCCTCAATCAAGTTGACATCACTGCACGCGAGGATAATTTGGAAGAAGTGGTCGCAGCATGGCAACGTTCTCTCGCCAGCGCCGGCTTGACCGCGGGGCGTTTCCACCGGATTTACAACCCCAATGCCGCAGTGACGATAGCAGACAATACCATGAGAGAGCGCATGGAAGCCAAAAATATCGTTGATATGAACGAGATACGTGAACGGATGAATCAAGTGGGGATTGAACGGGCGTATCGAATTGTCGGCGTGCTTGAATACACAGCGAAGGAAATTGAATACAAAATTGTTCCACAATTACAAGAATTAATTTCAAGTTGGAAACGCAAAGTGTTGATTTTCGACATTGTTGTCTATGGTGTTCTCGCCATGATTGCCCTTGCTACCATCAAAAATTTAGGTTTGGTTCTCAAACTGCCTACAGACCCAACGATTTGGTGGAGTGCCGTTGGTGGCACAGCTTTTGTTATCCTATTGATTCACTACAAGATTGCAAAATGGATTGGCAAACGCATGTACGCACGGCTGTTACAGGTGGAAGATACCAATTATAATAATGAAGGATTGGCGCGAGCATTTCGGCGTAACACTGGCTTTTGGCGGATTTTATTGATGCCATTGCTTTCTGAACCCGCTGGTTGGAGTGATTACATGCGCAAACGGGTGCGTGGGGTACTCGCTGATTTAAATCAATATATTCAAGTAGTCAACAATCGTTTTACCAATCCCTCCGGCAAAGAAGCCTCGAGCAAAGAAACTGGCAACAATACGGACAGTAATTCAGACATTGTTGTGGGTTAATTGACCCGAATAGAATGAATTTCGTCAGAATTTTGGTTATCAAATGACTGACGATGACCTTGACATGTTACCGCCGTAATTTTCCAAATGTTTAGAAACGGCGGTAGTATTACCCATCTTAATTTCTTATGCTACTCACTCAACATCGTGACCAAAGTCGCCAGTTTTTTCTGCAAGTTTGGCAAAAATATCAACAGCATATCCCATTAGAACCATTGGAAGCTGTGATACTTGATGTGATTTTGGCACATCCTGAATATCATGCTTATTTGACGGAAGAATTTCTGGATAAAGATTATCGTCCCGATCAATTTGAAGACAATCCATTTTTGCATCTCGGACTGCATATCGCGATACAAGAACAACTACAAACTGATCGCCCCGCGGGAATTCGGACGCTGTATCAAACGTTAAAGCCTCATTTTGAAGATATTCATTCGTTGGAACATCAGATGATGCTGTGTTTGGCGCAAACCTTGTTACAAGCCCAAGTGCAACAAACCATGCCAGATGAAAATCATTACTTGAGCTGTTTGAAACAGGCGATTTGATATTATTTATAACTCAATAGGTTAGATGTTCCCCCCCTTTACCAAAGGGGGCTGGGGGGATTTATTAAGTCAATTGCTCAATTTCCCGAACAATACGCACCGTTTCGACGCTGACATGGCAAACTTTCGCCAATAATTCAATCACTTGTTCCTTGTAATCTGCAAAGCGATACGTGTTAAATTTTTCGCGAATGGTGGCATCTTTGGGCGTTTTCTCTTTGTATTGGTCTAAAATCCATTCCAACGCCGAGCGATTGCCGAGTTGATACTGCCACGCGCTTTCTGGAATGCTGTTTAATTGCGTTTGGCTGTCGATTTCAATGCGATGGTTGATTTTATCCGCTTTGAGACGCACTTGATTGATTTTACTCGCCGCGATTTCGACACGGGTGAGCGGATACGGTGTTACGTCCTCAAAACCGATGTGCAGTTGCATCAGTTGCTGACCTTTTTCAACCCATTGATTAAATTCACGATGAAACGGAATGCGCGGAAATTCTTGTTTTAAGTTGAGCGCGAATTTTTCTCGATAACGCGGATCATGTAGCACTGCATAAACGTAGTGAAAAATGTCGATTTTTTGAATCGCAGACTCTTGATAATGTTCACAAAATTGCTTTAATGCCCAATCAGTGATATTTTCTTCACGTTTGCCGTCTTCGGAATATCTGTAAATGGGTAAACATGTATTAGCATCTGGTAAAAAAACATCCAAAGAAGGAATCAAGTTGCTTGCGTGACAAGAAAAATCTTTGCCTCTTTTGCCAACAGAAAAACAAATTACTGAATTTTTAGTAGGTTCAGTTTTTATTGGAAAAATATTTGGTTGTTCACCAAGTCTATCAATTAGCAAGGATGATAAATAAAGTTTTTTAGTAACAAATGGGCGATACATCACGTCTTGAATGCGTGAATAATCATAATCTTCCGATTTTTCATCCTGCAAACGCAATTTAAGTGCTTCAGACCACTTAATCCCGCCATCTTCTGTAGTTTGCTTTAATCTGAGTTTTTCATAATTATCAAGAAAATACTGTACTTTTTTGGCAACGTCATCTGTATTAAATCCATAAACCCATCCATCTCGGTTCGTTGAAATACCCAAGGAATGCAACTTAAAAATCGCGTGAAGACTTCTCCCCGTTTTCACTTCTTTACTGGCAATCGGCAACCAATCACTCCAATTTTCAGTCGGTTGATTCAGCCACAAGCCCTGAGCATTCGGACGAATTAAATTAGATGCTCCAGTGCGCGCCAACTTTTCCAGATAATTGGACTTCAACCAACGCAATTTTTCAACGCCACTCATTCCTTCCGGTGCATGAATATATTGAATTTTACAACCATTTATCTGAGGATTGCGTACAAAAAAACTAATCGTAACACCTGTTTGAATATTAAAAATATTACCGCCCTGATCGAGTGAAACTTCACTTTTGTCACGCAAATCGCCCAACAAATCGACAATCCAGATTTCTTGAAATTCTTGTGCAACAACTTTACGAAAGCCATCAAAACTACGTTTATCTAAAAAAGAACGATTGGTGATAAATCCCACAATACCCTTTTCGCCCAACCGATCCGAAGCCCAGCGAAAGAAACGGATATATGGGTCATACATCTTCGTTTTTTGAGCTTTACTTTCATGCACATACGTCTCTTTAATCCGCTTATCAATCGCCACCGCCGCGTCATTTTTATTATTATCGTTCTCATTCTGTTGATTAGCGTTATACGGGGGATTGCCGATAATCACCGGAATTTTGCGTTGATTCTGCGACTTGATACGCAAATGATTCTCATCGGTCAAACTGCCAAACAAATCATTCACCGCCCCTTCGTGAGTCCGCTCAAAACCGAGATTTTCCAACGTGTTGACGAAACACAAGCCCTTAAATTCCCGCCATTGCTCAGTGATTTCATAAAACGTCTGCTCGATATTCAAACAAGCGATGTAATACGACAAAATCGAAATTTCATTCGCGTGAAGTTCCTGCGAAAATTTATAAATCAAGCCTTTCTGCTGTCCGCGCCAAAAATCGAGCAAATCGACAATAAAAGTCCCGGTGCCGGTGCACGGGTCTAAAATATCCAGTCCTTTATCAATAAGATACTTATCAAAATGCTGGCGGCTCAACCAATCGCACCCAGAAATAATAAAACGGACAGCTTCTTGTGGCGTGTAAACAATGCCCAATTTATCCGCATCTTTAGGATTGTACGCGGTATAAAAATCTTCATACACCTGTTTCAAAAATGTCTGCTTTTCATGCGAAGTCACGGTACTGGCGGCAGCTTGGCGAATCGCAGCAAAATACGGCTCTAACCGCTTCAATAAATTTATCCGAGTCTCGCCGCGCAAAAATTTATCTTCCAACTGACCGATGGCGACGGCTAAATGATTTTCACGATGAAAATTAGAATTTGGAAACACGGCGCGGAACACTTGATCGGTTAAAATATGCTGAATGAGCATCTCATCAATGTGGTGTTGCGTCACATTTTGACCGATAGAACGTTGACACAGCGTTAAAAATGTCTGAGCCTGTTGATGAAACTGCGAATTTTCACGATGCGCTTGATTCAACAATTGCGTCAATGCGACAGAAACATCGGGCAATTCAGTCAAAAATTTATCCCGTGCGAGGCGAAAATTCTGAACTTCGGGCAGTTCGTACTCAAAAAACTGCGTCAATAACTTTTCAAACGCTTTGGGATTGGCAACCGGACAGCGCGAAATTTCCTCATGACTTTGCAATAAAACGGCGGTGCGAGTGTCTTCAAAAATAATATTGTCGCTGGGATAGCCTTTCGCCAATTTTGCAGCAATTTCATCATCTAAGACATCCTGCTCGTCCTTCGCTTCCCACCAACCATGCACCAAACGCAGCCGATCAATCAATGCCCCATCGACTCGAATGAGACCGCTGGTTTTCCTCATTGGATATTCATTCACCAAAATGAGTTGATGCTCTTCAGCGATATTTTTCAACAAATTTTGAAATGCAGCGCGCACCACGCTTTCATTACGTTCTCCAGCAATGCGGCGTAAATCATCGAGTTCGCGGTAATAAGTTTGAATGTGGTGCATGGTGGTTGATTCGATAATTGGTTGAGTGAAAAGGAATTAATTGTCTGAATCAGAATTTTCAGAATTTTAGAATTTCCAGAATAACGGCAACATCATGATACCAAGATCAAGCAATTCATTGTGTTTTTATTCTGCAAATTCTAAAATTCTGAAAATTCTGATTCAGACACGTTAATTAAGCAAATCGTGCGAGTTATGGTTCAGATGATAAATCAGTTTGTTGCAACCAAGCAGTGACAACACGTTTTAATGTGGGTAAATCTTCTTGAATTGTCACCCAGACTTGCATCATATCCACTTTGTCATATTGATGAATTAATACATCTCGAAAGCCTGCAAAACCACGCCATTCAACATGAGGTTGTTGCATTTTGAGATCATCAGGGAGTCGTTTGACCGCTTCACCAATCACTTCAAAGTTACGAATCACTGCATCTTGTAGCAGTTCCTCGTGTAAAAATACTTCCTTGCCATAAGTTGAATAACGTTCAATTCGATGAATTCGTTGCAGAATATCATCTAAATAGAGATGTGGCGTTTTCATAGCCTTTTAGCATCTCGTAACACTTGTTCTTTTATAAGTGGGGATAAATTGCGTTCGATGGCGATATCAACTTTTTTACCTAATAATTCAAATAGTTCTTGGTGTAGGGCGACCAGTCGTAGGAAACTGATGTGATTGGGCATGTCAACTAATAAGTCAATGTCGCTTTCAGCCTGATTATCGCCCCGCGCCACTGAGCCAAATACACGAACATTAGAGGCGTGATATTTTTGGCATAGTGCAAGGATTTGTGATTTATATTGTTGTAATTCATCAAAATTTAAGTATGTCATTGTTGTTCTACTCGGTGCCGGAATTCTAATTTTTCTGTCTGAACCTTAATTTTCCTAAGCACTGATGGGATGCACTTGTTTTTTCTCGTTACTCAGTTCAACTCGGTAACGAGATAATGTCATGTTTAGTGGGCTACATGATTAATTTTGTTTTAGCAACGTAATGTTTTTACGCAATAAATCATTCACCAAAATTCGCAACTGCTCTGGATTAAAACCACCTTTTTCATTTAGATAGTGTTGGATGTCTTGATCTAAATAAATTGGGATTTGTATTTCTTCAATGGGAATATAGAA
>DYNO01000137.1 GCA_020721025.1 Thiomargarita sp.
ACATCGCTTAACTTCCTCAGTTGCGTCACATTTCAGTTGTGGTGAGGATTCTAATATGACATGCTTTACCTGTCAATACTTTTTGGGTTATAGACCTGTTTCACTTGGTATTAAAGATTTCAAATCGGTTCTATATATGCCCGGCAATTTTCTTGGTAATCACCCACTGTTGCGCAATAGATAACACGTTATTCACCACCCAATACAGCACCAATCCTGCTGGGAAGAAGGCAAAAAATCCTGTAAATACAATAGGCAACACCATCATCACTTTTTGTTGCACTGGGTCAATCGGCGCGGGATTGAGAAAATGTTGCACCAACATCGTCGCCCCCATAATCAATGGCAACACAAATAATGGGTCAGGCATGGATAAATCTTGAATCCATAAAATAAACGGGGCTTGACGCAACTCAATACTTTCTAATAAAACCCAGTACAGTGCGATAAATACAGGAATTTGCACTAAAATTGGCAAACATCCTCCCAATGGATTCACTTTTTCATGGCGATATAAATCCATTACCGCTTGATTTAATTTGGCTTTATCATCCGCATAGCGTTCTTTCAGAGCTTCCAACCGGGGTTGCAAACGTCGCATGTGTGCCATAGATTTGTAACTGGTGGCAGAAAGATGGAAAAATGCCAATTTAATCAATACAGTGAGAATAATAATCGCCCAACCCCAGTTATTCACCCATTTGTAAATAAATTCCAATATCCAAAACAGCGGCTTGGCAATCATCCACAACCAACCATAATCAACGGTTAAATCTAAGCCCGGTGCAATGCCTTCCAAGTAGTTTTGTAACTTGGGTCCGGTATAAAGACGCATGTTAAATGAATGTTCTCCGCCAACCTTGACTGTCTGTGGTTCGCTGTACATGCCTAATACATAACGGTTTCCTTCGGAAAGTAAACGAGTGTAATAGTGAAAAATTTTGTCACTTTCGGGCAACCACGCAGCAAAAAAGTAATGTTGCACCATCGCTAACCAACCTTCTTGCCAACCGGGACGTTTATCCAAACCAATCGAACCATCCTTCACGCCACTGAATTGAATTTTTTCATAGCGATTTTCTGGACTGGATACGGCACCGCCCAAATAGGTATAAATCATTGAGTTATGGTTGATTTCGGTGACTTCCGTGCGTTGCAACAAGGCATAAATACAGCCATTCCATACATCTTGAGAATGATTTTCAATTCTATGTTGCACATCAATCACATAACTGCCACGTTGCAAGGTGTAAATTTTGGAGATTTTTAAACCGGTCTCATTCTGCCAATTCAGCGTGACTTGTAATTTATCCGCCCCATTTGCCAATTGATAACTGGTTTGTTCTGCTTGATAAATCATCGGTTTATCGGGGGCACCACACTTGGGCAAGATTCCCGATTGCGCGATGAAAAACCGGGGCATCTCATCAGTCATCAAGCGCATCACATTATTTTTTTCTTTTAACTCAATTGGATACTCAGAGAGATCAAGTTGACGCACATCACCGTTAAACGTGTCCAATTCCAACGCCAAGACATCCGTCTGCACCTTGATTCGCGAATTGGATTGCACCACCCGCCCTTGAGTCGCTGGAAGTGCCGCGGTGGGAATGTCTGGCACGCCCGTGATTTTGTCGATTTCAGGCGCGCCGCTGGCAGTCGTTGTGGCTGGCGACACCGGAACTTGACTTAAATCTTGTGCAGGCGGGACAGGTTGAGGTTTGGGTCCATAATCTTGCAACCAAGCTTGATACATCAACAATACAATAAAAGATAGGGTAATAAATAAAACGAGTCTAAAGTTATCCATAGTTAGGGTTTTTCTTTACGCTCAGGTACGGGGTCATAACCGCCAGGGTGCCAAGGATGACAACGCAGTAATCGTTTGATGGCTAAGACAAATCCACGTAACGTACCGTGTTGTGTAATGGCAATAAGGGCATATTCGGAACAAGACGGGGTAAATCGACAATGGGGTGCCAAGTACGGACTCACAATCAGTCGATACCCCTTGATTAACCAAATTAGGATTTTTTGCATCGATTTGAGATGTGTTGCCAAAGCCTTGCTAAGGAACGAAATAAAAGTGCATTGTTGACCAATTCGATATTATCTTTGACCAGCACCACGCAATCTATTCCAATAAGCAACTGAGGGTGTTGCCGAAAACTTTCACGAACTAAACGTTTGATCCGATTTCTCGCGACCGCTCGTTTAACTCGTTTCTTTGCAATGGCTAATCCCAAGCGCGCATGAGGCAATTGATTGGTTTTAGCCAAAACAATGAAGTAATTGTCCGCAGCTTTACACGGCTGGTCAAAAACATGTTTAAATTCAGACGGCTTATGTAAACGCTGATGCCGCTTGAATGAATATGAGGAAGACACAGTTACGCGCTGAGACGATGCCGTCCCTTGGCACGACGGGCTTTGATCACCAATCGACCTCCTCTGGTTTTCATGCGGGCGCGAAAGCCATGACGACGTTTGCGGACTAAATTACTGGGTTGAAAAGTGCGTTTCATGAATCGTTCTCATCCTAAACTATAATGTGACAAGCGTCAAATTATATTATTTTTGAGTGCCTTAGGTCAAGAAGCAATTTAACCGCGTGCTGTAACAACATGAGACAATTAGATAAACTCTTTTATCATCGCAATATTTAGGCTATCAGCGCAAGTGAATTGAGTTTCATTCAACACCAGAATTCCCTGTTTTTTGTCCATTCCCGCTTTCCAAATTGGATATAAACAATGAAAAAGCTGGGTGTTGCTGCATCCCATTTTCTTGTAAAATAGCAGTAGCAAGCATCACAGGTTGACGAAAACAATACATTGGCAAAATTTACAGCAACTACAGGAAGTTGTGGATTTTCGTGATTGATTAATCAATGATAATTCTATCATATTGTGCAGCTAAACTTATTAATTACTCAAGGTAAAACAATGATTAATGTTGGAATTATTGGGGGCACGGGTTACACGGGCGTAGAATTATTGCGTCTCTTGTTGGGGCATCCACAAGTGCATATTCAAGCAGTAACCTCACGCGGCGAGGCAGGAACTCGGATTGCAAATATGTTTCCTAATTTACGCAAACGGTTAGCGTTGAATTTTACCGAACCCTCATTAGAAAATCTCTCGCAATGTCAACTGGTATTTTTCGCCACCCCCAACGGCATCGCAATGAAAATGGCAGAGGAATTGTTGCAAGCAGGCATTAAAATTATTGATTTGGCAGCCGATTTTCGGATTAAAAACGCAGAGTTATGGACACAATGGTACATGATGGAACACAGTTGTCCCCATTTATTGACTGAAGCAGTGTATGGATTACCCGAAGTGAATCGTGCCGCGATTGCACAAGCGCGTTTGGTCGCCAATCCGGGCTGTTATCCCACTGCGGTACAATTGGGATTAATTCCTTTGTTGGAAGCAGGATTGATTCAAGTTGATAATTTAATTGCCGATGTCAAATCTGGCGTGAGTGGGGCGGGGCGCAAGGCAAATGTCAGTATGTTGATGGGGGAAACCGGCGAAAGTTTCAAAGCCTATTCCGTTGCAGGACATCGCCATCTGCCTGAAATTGAACAAGGTTTGAACCGATTCACCCAAGTTCCGGTGCATTTAACCTTTGTACCGCATTTAGTCCCAATGATTCGTGGGATTCATGCAACGTTATATTCTTCTCTGTACGATAAAGCGATTGATTTACAACAACTTTATCTCAATCGTTATCAAGATGAACCCTTTGTCGATGTGTTACCGCCGGGCAGTCATCCAGAAACTCGGAGCGTGCGTGGGGCAAATACCTGTCAAATTGCAGTGCATCGTCCGCAAAATGGCAATACGGTTGTTGTGCTATCGGTGATCGATAATTTGGTGAAGGGCGCGGCGGGGCAAGCAGTGCAAAATATGAATATTATGTTTGGCTTGCCAGAAACTTTGGGATTAGAAGGGATTGGCTTATTGCCGTAGTACAAAGATTTCAATCAGTTGCAAAACTGAATGTCTGTATTTTGCTCAAGAAAATCAGCGTTCGGATAATTTTAAATTTTCATTTCAATCGGTTAAAAAAACAAGACGGATTGCTGAACCATGAAAAATTATCTGAACGATTCAAGTGACGCAGTTCAAATTTATCCATCATCGCAAATTGATGAACGACCTCACGCGGCATAAATTGCATTGACCACTTTTAACGCTTCAACCGTCGCGGCAACGTCATGAGTGCGAATCAATTGCGCGCCGTGATTGACTGCAAACACTGCCAATGCCAAACCACCATGCAAACGCTTATGCACTGGTTTATCTAAAATTTTACCGATCATCGACTTGCGAGACACCCCAATCAACACGGGATAGGGCAATGCGGCAAATTCTGATAAATACTTCATTAACAATAAATTATGATGTAATGTCTTGCCAAAACCAAAACCGGGATCGATCACCAACCGTTCGGCAGCAATTCCTGCATCAAGACAAGTTTGCACCCGCGCCAATAAAAAATCTTTAACTTCTTGCACGACATTATCGTAATGTGGATTTTCCTGCATCGTGCGCGGCTCACCTTGTAAGTGCATCAAACACAAGCGAATTGTCGATGACGCAGCAACCGTTTCCAAACAATGTTCCCCTCGTAACGCCATAATGTCATTGATCATATCGGCGTTTAACTTGATAGACTCACGCATCACACTGGCTTTGCTGGTATCGACAGAAATTTGCACCGGCAATTCTGCGCGAATTTTTTCCACCACTGGCAAGATACGATCTAATTCTATCTGTTCTGAAATGGTAAGCGCACCGGGGCGACTCGATTCTCCACCGATATCAATCCATTGCGCACCTGCATTGACCATCTGTCGCGCATGACGCATTGCCGTTGCAAGATGTACAAATTTGCCCCCATCAGAAAATGAATCTGGCGTGACATTCAAAATACCCATGACTTGCGGAATATTGCTCATAGTTTTTTATGTATATTTTGCGCTGTGGTCAGGATGCCTCGTAATAAATTCATTTCTGACGTGACGGGTTGCGCGCGGTTGAACAGGCGTTGTAATCTACGCATTAAACGGCGAGGTTTTTCAGGGTCTAGGAAGTGAATATCAATCAAGGTTTGTTCTAAGTGCTCGTAAAATAATCGCATTTCTTCCGCAGAGACTGGCACTTCATCGGGTGGCAACAGCGGTTTTTGCTGCAATTCATCGACATAACACCGTAATTCATACGTGACAACTTGCACTGCCGCGGCGAGATTGAGCGATGAAAAATTATCACTGGTAGGGATTTGAATCATGTGATGGCAGCGATCCAATTCCTGATTCGTCAAGCCAGAATGTTCCCGTCCGAATACAATCGCAATGGGTTGCTGCGTGTCAAGGGCTTGTTTTGCACATTGTTTCGGCGATAAAGTTGACCAGCGAATGCTGCGTTGGCGGGCACTGGTGCCAAAAATTAACTGACAATCGTGTAAACTTTCGTCAAAATGTTCAAAAAGTTGTGCATTTGCGAGTAAATCATCGGCTCCTGAGGCGCGTGAAGTGGCTTCGAGCGATGGGAAATGTTGCGGTTGTACTAAACGTAAGTGCTTCAATCCCATAGTTTTCATCGCACGCGCCGCCGCCCCAATATTGCCGGGATGGGTTGTTCCTACGAGAATAATATTGATGTGGTCAAGTAATGCAGTAGAAACAGGGAGTTTGTTCACGATCATGGTTGCTGAGGAGGGGAAATGAATCAATGTAGTGTAGCAGAAAGAGGCGAAAAATCCTATCGTGACGAATTTTCAAATTCACTACAAATCTAAACAACGGGTTGAATAGATTGAGAATTGCCAAAGATTTTTCACTCTTTCGTCCAACGCGGCAATTGATATTCCGGGGGATAATCTGCGCCACAAAAATATAAACCTTCGGCAGGGGCGGTTATAGCGGCGATCCGTCTATTTTTTGATTCTAAAAGTGTTTTTGTCCATGTCACCGGACGCGAGCCTCGCCCAATTTCTAGCAATACTCCCGTAATATTTCTCACCATGTGGTATAAAAACCCGTCAGCGGAAATGTCAATATGGATTTGTTCCTCCTGTCGAGAAACGTGTAATTGGGATACGGTGCGTATCGGATGTTTGGCTTGACAGCCCGCGGCTCGAAATGCGCTAAAATCTTGTTTTCCGAGTAAATATTGTCCCGCCTCGTGCATTTTTTCCACATCCAATGCGCGATGTTCCCACGCCATTTTTTTCGCAAACACGGCGGGCGGACTCAAACGATTCAAGAGGATATAGCGATAATGACGTTGTAGGGCAGAAAAACGGGCGTGAAAATTGTCATCGACTTCTTTCGCCCACAGAATTTTGACATCGGGCGGCAAAAATGTGTTTGTTCCCAAAACCCAAGCGTGCAATTTACGAATGGCGTGGGTTTCAGCGTGAATGACCTGTCCCAGCGCGTGAACGCCACGGTCGGTTCGTCCAGCACAATGCACCGTCACGGGGTGATTTGCGACACGACTCAAGCCCGTTTCCACGCATTGCTGCACCGTTCTCACGCGCTCCTGCGTCTGCCATCCAAAAAACGCTTCGCCTGCGTATTCAACTCCTAGAGCCAAACGCATTTCCCTCTCGCTCCTCAATCACTACGTCCCGCTATTCCAAATTCAGTGGATAATTTTTCATCATCGGCGAAATTCATGGGTTAGAAATATATCCAGTTTGTCAACAGACTGAAATTTAAATGAAATCTTGAAGTTATCCGAACGTCCGCCAAATGATTAGTTTTTAGCTAAAAATAGGCGAATTGTGACTTCTGTAAAATTTTGTTGAGAATTAAGCGACTGATATTTTAGTGAAAATAGGGATTCAAAAAGTGACCGTAGAATATTTTTTAACTTGTTATTCGCTCATTTGACATCATGACAACGATTTAACTTTTCTTTTCATAACGTTTACATTGCCTAACATATTCATTGACACTGTCTTTAAAGCGATGAATGGAGGCGATATCGAGAATAAATGCCACATAGCCGCTGATATTGCTACTGTGTAGTTTGAAATTCATTCGCAGAAACATTACAATTTCATCCTCCAACGGAATGGTCGCGTCCAATACTTCCTGTGCAGAACCAATCATAAAAATCGGTAAACCGCTGGCAACTTCTTCTTTCATCAAAACATCGGCGAGGGTACTCAAACAAGAATTCAAAATTACATTGCCGACTTCCATCAATGCGTCTTGCTCAAGCTCGGTCAACATATCTTGAGATAATTCTTGTTTCATCAAGGCTTTCACCAAATCTAAACTATTTTCTTTAGGAAATAATAAGAACACATCGCCCCAAAATGACCCTCTGAAGTGTTGCTTGATTGCCACAATGCGTTTATACGGATCCGCTTCAATGTGTGCAGCAGCGTCCTGACGCAACAGCAACTCTACCGATGGGATGGATAATTTCACCTCATCATCAAGCATTTGGCTCAGAGAGAAAGCGGCGTATCCCATTCCTATATTTAACAACTCGGTAATCGCATCGCGCTGCAACTCTGTTAAGTGCATAGAGTCATCCATTGAGGAACTTCAGAATTTTTTCTTCGGTGATGGGTTTAGAAATAAAACTGATTTTTAATGCCTCCGCTTTTTGCTTCACGGCATCTTGAATATTCGCGGTGAGTAATCCAATTTTTGCTTGAGGGAAACGTTCCAGCAAAGTGGAAGCGAGCAGTAATCCATCCATGCCGGGCATGTTTAAATCCAACGTAGCAATAGTGATGTCAGTTGATTGCGTTTTAGACAGGGCTTCTTCCGCATTACTGGCTTCAATCACCGTCGCTTCAGGATTGGAATGATTAATGATTGTACGGATGAGCATCCTAGAAACTCGACTGTCGTCAACAACTAAAATCGTTGGAGGTATCATACTAATTTCCCAAATAATAAATAAGGTTCATTGTAAAAAGCTAAAATAGACTACGTTGTTTCAGTTTGATATTTACTTGGCGTTCGTAGATCACTGCTTATTCTAAAATATTTTACTTGTGTTTAAATCACGGTCTTTTTTCGTACCGTCAACGTGCCCGCCTCATGCGCCAATAACCAAGATTTACGCCATACGCCATACGCATAACCGCTCAAATTTCCTTGTTTTGCAATCACCCGGTGACAGGGAATCAGAATTGCAATCGGATTACAACGATTTGCTTGACCAATGGCACGAGCCGCCTTAGGGTTGCCCAATAGGGTCGCGATTGCACTGTAACTTGTTGTTTTACCGTAAGGAATCTGTTCAAGCTGTTGCCAAACCTGTTGCATAAACTGCGATCCCGCCGGACGAAGCGGTATGGAAAATTGTTGTAACTTCCCACGAAAATAGGCATCCAACTGGGCGATACATTCCGTCAAAAATGGCGTAGTAGCGGCGACAATGGGTGCGTCCTGAGTCACAAATCGACACATTAATAGCGCATCCTCCTGTGCAACTAACTCAAGCATTCCCAAGGGTGATTGATAGTTCGCTGGTGTGATGGTCACATTGTTTCTCAAAAATATCAAATCACTTTGAATTCAATGACTGTGGACAGTTTCTTGTCATCAAAGACATCAATCAGTTAAAAATTTTTATTTGTTTCTACAACCCATTGCAATGAAATTTTAAAACTGTCCGAACGATTGTAATCAACAGATTGAGTTGTGTAAATCAAATTGCCTCGTGATCTTGTTCACCGGTGCGGATGCGAATCACCTTTTCGACCGACGTGACAAAAATCTTACCATCGCCAATTTTACCAGTCCGAGCGGCATTGGTGATCGCTTCAATACAACTCTCTACTTGTTCTGTCGTGACAATCAGTTCTAACTTGGTTTTGGGCAAAAAATCCACCACATATTCTGCACCGCGATAAAGTTCGGTGTGCCCTTTTTGTCTGCCAAATCCCTTGACTTCGGTCACCGTGATGCCCGTCACCCCAACCGCGGATAACGCCTCACGCACATCGTCTAATCGGAATGGTTTAATAATGGCTTCAATTTTTTTCATAAATAGCTTTCTCCTGATAACTATTATAGAACCGATTTGA
>DYNO01000138.1 GCA_020721025.1 Thiomargarita sp.
GTTCAGCAGAAATGTAACAGCAAGCTCGTTGGCACAGAACCAGTTTGACATCTCTAAACCCCATTGCTTCCATATTAAAATAACTCTTTTACAACCTCGTTGCGTCTAAATGCCGTCCATCGGAATACAGATTGTTAAACTTGAACCGGTGACTTGGCGTGTAAAACAACATTCCCACGCCTGCGAACCTGTAAAAGAACCTCATTTTTTGGATTTTCAGTTATGTAAAATCAAAAACTTACAAGTCAGAAATTGCCAATTCTAGGAGTTCATTTACAGCCTCCCGTGCATGGGAACGAGAATAACTAGACGAAAATAGCGGAATTATCTGGGTTTAAAAGTAGGTCAAAATCTTAAGTCGCGTCAAACAGTTGATAATTTTTCAATGAGAATCCGTTAGTTAAACTGTCAGCGACCAAGATTCAGTCCTGCTTTTTTAACCCATGTGCAGACCACCGTTGACAGAAATATCCGTACCTGTGATAAACCCAGAACGTTCGTCGGCTAAGAAAACTACTGTCCATGCAATTTCTTCAGGTTTACCCATGCGTCCTACAGGAACTTTGGAAACCATATCTGCTAAAACATTTTTTGGCATTTTGGCAGTCATTGCCGTTTCAATGTAGCCGGGCGAAATGGTATTTACAGTGATACCCTTGCTGGCGACTTCTTGGGCTAATGCCATGGTAAAGCCGTGCATTCCAGCTTTTGCCGCGGAGTAGTTGGTCTGCCCAAATTGCCCCTTTTGCCCATTGACGGAGGAGATATTGATCACCCGACCAGAACCACGAGTTCTCATGCCATCAATCACTTGACGAGTGACGTTAAATACGCTCACTAAATTGGTATTGATGACATCAACCCATTGTTCTTTCTGCATTTTGTGGAAAAATCCGTCCTTGGTAATTCCAGCGCAATTGACCAACACATCAATCGGACCGGCTTTCGCTTCGGCTTCTTTTACCATCGCAACGGTGGAATCATAATCACTCACATTCCCTTCAGCAATGAGGAAATCAAAACCATTTGCTTTCTGAGCTTGCTGCCAACCTTCGCCATCATCCACACCCTTCAACCAAGTCGCAACCACTTTGTAACCCGCTGTTGCCAAGGCTTTACAAATTTCTGTGCCGATACCGCCTGTTCCACCAGTTACCAATGCCACTTTGCTCATTTTATGCTCCTTGAAAGGTTGTTTACGTCAATCGCTTGATCATTTTATAGATTTAGATTTTTTATCGTCCAAAGCACCAAATTCTCTGCCTCGACGCATCAAGTTGAAGTACATCGGTCTTAGATAATTAACAATCATTACCATTGAGGGTGATGATTATTATCTTCATGTCGTCAATGCAACTGATTGATTATCTAGGTCGCATGTTACTTCTACATGCAGTTCAGAGTCTCGCGAGATCATCACGTGACTTCTCCCCCTACTCCTTTGGAGATTTATTTCCGAATACCAAAATGAATACTGGAAACGGTTTTTATAATAACTTCCAAAATCAATGAATTGGAACGATTACATTGTAAAACTAACTAGATTGTTTTGTTATTCAGTCGTTTTCTTATTTTTCTTGTCTTCCCGTTCGGGGGGGTTGCCTGTCAGTGCGGCGCGAAAAAAACTTTCTTGCACGTCTCGCCATAAAGTAATGTTTTGTTCAGCCAAATCAGTCATAAATGACAACGGCGTGTACATTTTTTCACGAAATTCTTCTTGTTGTTTAGAAAATAACGTGAGGCTGCGCTCAAAATAACTCGCGATGATGCCCTGCAACGTATTGCCATAAAACCGAATCAGTTGCGATAAAACTTCACTGCTAAAAATCGGTTCGCCCCCTTCTTCCTGTTCTAGGATAATTTGTAATAAGACGCTACGCGTGATATCTTCACCCGTTTTCGCATCTTGAATTGCAAACTTCACCTGTTGCATGACTAAAGACCTCACGTCATCCACCGTAATATAACTACTAATTGCCGTGTCATACAGCCGTCGGTTAGGATACTTCTTGATTACCCTAAGTTCTTGATTCATCATTTCCATAGACTGACTACTTTTTAGCGTACCAGATGCGTTCGGACTGTAGAATACTGCGTGCAAATTTTCTCTACAGCATATCGTTCCATAGTGATCTTAAATCGTTGGTGGAAAACCAAATATGATCATTAGTTTCTTAAGCTAATTTAAGTGTGTGGAGATTGACGGAATTTCCATCCCTCTCTAATTTTATAAACGTATTATTCTATCTCAAAATAGGGATTCATAGCCTAACATGAGGGTTCTAGTGAGATAGAACTTGAACTTTTAAACCATCCATCGCATTAGGTAGTTGCGTGGTAATGATTTTATCTCCCGGTTTGAGTTCCACACTCCGAACTAAAATGTGTGATTCCCCCGCGACTCCTATTTTCTCCCCTATTCGTTCTACTGAGACACCTTGCATACGGTCATCTTGTAACTTATAAATTCGATTGGTACCATAAACAGCTTCAAATGGCAATGCAATAATTTCAGTGGCATCAGGTAAATTAACCGTTAAATTAAGTAGTTGCCCAAGACGTAATAATTCTTGTCCTTTCTCCACTGTGAATAATCCGTCGATTCCTCCACTGTCTTTATTAATTTGTCCCGCAATTCGAGTTAAACGCAATCTGACGGGGTGTTCAGCGATAATCACTTCCGCGCTCAGAGATTGTTTTTTAGCCAAACTGTTCAATACAATCGCTTGATAACGTAGCGGAATTTGGGCGCGCACTTCCAATGCAGCGTTATCATACAAGGTCAACAATGCATCGCCACTGCGCACCCGGTCACCCACAGCAACTTCCACCTTAGCCACTGTGCCAGAAAAAGGAGATTTAATTTGCATCCGTTCTAATTCTAATTTTGCTGCATCTCGTAGTGCCACCGCGCGTTGTAATCTTGCTTGTAACTGTTTGATTTTTGCATCATAAGTTTTAATTTGAGTACGACGAGCATTCAAGTTTAAATGTTGACGCTCTATCGCTTGCTGCGTTTCGTCGGCTGCTGAGGCAGACCCCAACTTACGTTTTTCCAACTCAGTTGCCCGATCTACCGATTTTTGCACCAATTTTAATAAAGTTTCCTCATGTCCAACCGAAGCAATATTATTTTGATGTTGTAGGGCTTCGCTTTCAAGTTGGGCTTCAATATCAGCGACATCCGCCTCCCGTTGTTGCAAATTCAATTGACTGTCGCGATCATCCAGACGCAGCAAAATTTGTTTTGCTTTCACTATCTGTCCTTCCAATACTGCCAGTTCAACCACTTCGCCATTGCCATTTAGCGAAAATGTTGGACTGCGTAAGGTACTGGTACGCGGCGATTCTACCCGTCCATACAACGACAATGATGGAGAAATAGTTGTTGGAACGACTGTTTGAGTTGTCACTGTCCAAGTATGTTCTTTAACAGCAATCGTTTTTTTCTCAGGGCGAGTTTTCACCAAATAAACCACCACTGCGATACTCACTGCTAAAATTAAGAGAGGTAAGACAATTTTTTTCATAAAATATTCTGGATATAGCTAAAATAATTCGTTATGAGTTATAAGAATTAATGCCAGCTAAACGGTAGAAAATTTAGAGTTTTCAGTTCAGTGTTGCAATTGTTCAATGTCTGTCGGAGACAACTAAGACTTTTCAGTGTCGCAATCACTCAATATCTGTCGGAGACAACCCGGTGACCCTCTCAATAAATAAAACAGTTATTACCGATGAAACTTCACTGTACCAAGGAAACTCCACCCGTAAAACTTTCATATAGAATTGATATGCCGCAGCTTTTGACCATTTGAATATAAAATTACCATCAGAATCTTGTTGACTAAACCATGCCAACGTGTGATTCCAACAATGTCGATAATGACCGCAGGATTTCTCAAAATAATCAAGCTGATCGGGCTTGGGTCGTAATTCTACTTTGTGTGCCAATAACATAAAAATCCTGTAAATCAATAGCAACCTAAGTTATCTGTTGTCAACTGTTATGGTAACAGGACGGATCACCACGTTCTGCATCAATAGCATAAGGACTGGAGTCTAAAATGGGCGAACGATTCTGAATAATATCAGCAAGTAACTGCGCCGATGCCAATCCCGTCACCACACCATTGCGGAAATGTCCAGTATTAAAATATAAACCGTTAATTTCCGGATGACTTCCAATATATGGGATACCGCTGGGTGAGCCGGGACGCAATCCAACCCATTGTTTTAACACTGTATAATCTGCGAGACGAGGTATCAGACTCAAGGCAAAATACTTCAAATCTTGTGCCGCCGATTCAGTGATGTACTTTTCAAAACCATTTTCTTCTACTGTGCTTCCCACCAATAAACACCCATCACGACGTGGAATAATATAATGTCCATTTGCCAAAACAAGCCGCGAAACTAATCCAGGTTGTGCGGTAAATAAAATCATCTGACCACGCACGGGCATCACATGAATTTGAATTCCAAGGCTTTTTAATAATAAACCACTCCACGCCCCCGCGGTCACCACCACCCGTTCCGTTGCAAAAAACTCTTGAGCCGTCGCAACTCCCGTGATGTGTTGCTGGGTTTGCTTAATTTCAACCACCGGATGTTGTTCCAGCAAGGTAATATTTTCGATTAGGCGGAGCGATTCATGCAATGATTTCAATAATCTAGGGTTGCGCAGTTGTCCAATCTCTGGCATCCACAATGCTTCTGCATGTTTTTGCTCGGTCAATTCTGGTTCATAAAAATGCAACATATCAAAATCAATCTTTTCTAAATGGGCTTGATGATTTTTTGCCCAAGAATCAGCCTGTTGATATTCATCAGTATCCAAAATTAATAAGCCATTGCGCACATATTCTGGATCAATACGACTCTTTTCATACAGATTTTTGGCAAATTTATGATAATGTTTCTGGCTATAACTTGCCAACGCAGTCACTGCCTCATCATATCGCCACGGATACAATGGCGATAAAATTCCCCCACCTGCCCAAGAAGATTCACGCCCGATTCGTCCCGATTCCAACAACGCGATGTGCATTCCCGTTTCGCGCAAAAACCAAGCGGTTAATAAACCACTGATTCCACCACCAATAATCACACAGTCATAAACTTGCATTGCTGTTTACCAGAAGGTTTTTTGTTTTAACCAAGTTGTCCAAGTCTTTTCTAACTTTTTCAAATGGATGACACGTTGATACGCATACCATCCGATAAGTAAATGCCGTGCAGGAGAGTGAGGATGTAAACCAGCACGATCAAGTAAAGAATGCGCTACTGCCATGTCATTTAAAATGCCCAATTCGGTTTGTAACTTTGACACCGTATTCAGATAATCCTGCGTATTTTCAGAAGGATAAAGTGAGGCAAACAAACGTGCCGCATAGCTTAATTTCTTAATTTCAATTCGCACGGCATGACGCTGAGTTTCGCTCAATTTTAACAACTTTTCTCCCTGCTCTTGCACAAAAAGGTAACGCCGCTGCAAAATTTCGCCCGCTAATTCGGTGACCGGCAGTTCCCAACGAGCCCCACTGGTTTCAGTCACTTCGTTTTGTTGCGTCAGCCATTTTCCCAGTGACAACAATAACCGATGATAGCGAGTTGAATTTAAAATTTCTCTCATCTTTTCATGAGCTTGTGTTTTAAAATAGCGCACCGTTACCACGAGTGAATCTAATACAGCAGTTGTTGCTACTTGTTGTCGCACTTCATAGAGCGTTTGATAAAACACGTCCCAATCCCGCGCCATGCCTGATTCTTCTCCTAACCAGTGCAATTCCTTACGCAACATCGAATATTCTTCACAAGGCACTGGCACAAAGGGTTTAAATATCCCAAAATAAGAGCGTAATCGTCGCACTGCTACTCGCATTTGATGAATTGCTTCAACGTTGTCGCCGGATAATATTGAAAATTCATTGGCTTGTAAATGCTGTAATTCCTGCCATACCGTATGAATAAATGCTTGTTTTGCAGTCATAGTGCGATCAAGATGGATAATTGCCGCGTGCACTATTTTTGGAGCTTTAGGATGAAATAATTGATAACCTCTGGCAGCTTTACTTTGATTTTCAATGCGTAATGATAGATAATTGAGTAAATCAAGCGCAATATTGTATAATGCAGTCGTACTGCCTTTTTTGATCTCTAGTTCGATTTCATACAGAGGCATCACTGTTTGAGAGGATTGAATTGTTCCCTGATCCAATACTAATTCAACCATGCTGTCACCGATCTCGATATTCCATTGTTTACGTTGAAAATTAGTTGTGAACACTGGAAGGAGCAAGGATGATGCTGGCATTCTAGCACGAATTTGCTCAGGCATTAGTTCGTAGCGCGGGACATCGCCGTCGATAGCCATTTCCCATTCCTGACGTTGATGTAATCCCCCTATACTTTGCCCAGCCGTTTTTATCGTTTGCAAGCGCATGTTGTCCACGTAGCGAATGCGTAACCCAATCTTTTTCTTTAATAAATCTAATTCTGAAGTATCGAAATAAGTATTGCACAGATGTTTCGTGGTGGCAGTGAATGTTTGAAGTAGCGGATATTGCAAGAATTTTTCAACGTGTTCCGGAGCGATAGCTAACTTTAATTCAGTTTCGGTGGACATGCAAACAATTTCCGTGTGCAATATTTCGGTTGGAGGAAGTGTAGTAAACTTTCTATCATTGGGACGTTTAGAGGGTAATATTCAATAAATGATTATAATTTAAGCTCATTACCAAGTTTTCTTGTTCCCATGCGCAGGCGCAAAGCCATTGACTTAAGGAAAAATAGGCAAAAACTGACGTTATTCAAAAACTCAAATTCAAACAACAATATTTTACCAAACACTGTCATAATGAGAAATTATTTTAAATAAAACAAAGAGTTCCTCGTTCCAATGCGCCAGCGTGGGAATGCAGCCCGGACGCTCCAGCGTCACTGGTTCAAATTCTGTGGGTTCAACCTTCTGTATTTCGCTATCCATTTCAACAGAGCAACAATTTTTCATCAAGATGATAAAAAGCAATCAGTTAGAAATCATCACTCGTGACGCTGGCGCGTCTGGACTGCATTCCCACGCCAGCGCATGGGAACGAGGAACTATTTGTTTTAATTAATAAAAATTACCACGTCATCATTTTATCAAGTTCGATTGCTTAAAACTAGATAACAGAACATATTTTGTGTCACAATTCCTTAAGTCAATGGCTTTGCTCTGGTGCATGGGAACGAGGAATTTGGTAACGAGCAGAACATAAATTTTATCGTTGTCGTATAAGAAATTGCAGATAAAAGTGGCAGTTAGCGAACATGATGGTACGATTTGCCAAGTTAGCTTCTATCTACGTTACGAAAGCGACATTTTTGCAACTTATTCGCCAACGTCTTCTTCAAGCGTTTCCAATGGAGCACCCGCTTCTGACGCACTGATCACGGAACGAGTGAGCAGTTTTTCCCGAACTTGCTGTTCAATCGCTTTGGCAATTTCTGGCTTATTTTTCAAGATATTACGCACATTATCCTTGCCCTGCCCCAACCGTTCGCCGCGATAACTGTACCACGCTCCAGATTTTTCAATCACGCCATTCTTGGTGCCCAACTCAATAATTTCGCCTTCCCGTGACACCCCTTCGCCATACAAAATATCAAAAGTGACTTCTTTAAATGGCGGTGCCACCTTGTTTTTGACGACCTTCACCTTCGTTTCATTGCCAACCACTTCATCGCCCCGCTTAATCGCTCCAATGCGACGAATATCTAAGCGAACTGAAGCATAAAATTTCAGCGCGTTACCGCCAGTAGTGGTTTCTGGTGATCCGAACATCACGCCAATTTTCATGCGAATTTGGTTGATAAAAACCACTAACGTATTGGAACGCTTGATATTTGCTGTCAATTTACGCAGAGCTTGCGACATGAGCCGGGCTTGTAATCCCATGTGAGAATCGCCCATATCACCTTCAATTTCCGCTTTAGGCGTAAGGGCGGCAACCGAGTCAATTACCACCAAATCTATCGCTCCAGAACGCACCAACATGTCAGTGATTTCTAAGGCTTCTTCCCCGTTGCTGGGTTGGGATAGCAGTAACTCATTGATATTTACGCCTAATTTTTCCGCATAACTTCGGTCCAACGCATGTTCCGCATCGACGAAGGCTGCCGTTCCCCCTCTTTTTTGGATTTCTGCGACGGTATGCAGGGCTAAAGTGGTTTTACCTGATGATTCAGGTCCATAAATTTCGACGACCCGCCCCAAGGGTAAACCGCCCACCCCCAATGCAATATCCAAACTTAGGCTACCGGTAGAAACTGTTTCGACATCAATAACTTGTACGTCACCCAACCGCATCACTGCGCCCTTGCCAAATTGTTTTTCAATCTGCCCCAACGTGCTACTGAGAGATTTTTTTTTATCTTCGTCCATAGTTCACCGACTTCCATAGTTAGGAATTATGATTTATTATCGCATAATCGACTGGTTAATTGGGTATCGTGTCAGTCTTTATCTTTGCTGACTCAATTTTTTGAATTTAAATATTTCTATTTTGTTGTTTTAACGATTATTTTTGAATCTAAAGTGTTTATTTTAACAGATACGTGGTAATAATGAATATTTTATCTTAATTTTGATATTTATCAATTGTCTGAATCAGAGTTTGCCAAATTTTTAACATAAAAAGTCAAAATGAGAAGTTATCATGAACAAAAAGAATATTTGAAAACAATCGGTTATCTATCAAAACGACTATCATTTATCAAGCGATGATTACCATAATTTGGTGGTTCTGGTGATAATTATTGAGGACTACTTAAAAAAATACATAAAAATCAATTTATTATAAAAAATATGATGTCATAGAGATATTCTTGCATTTGGTTTTCAATCAGAGTGCTATAGAACCGATTTGACATCTTCAAACTCAGTAAAAAAGTAAAGTTTAAAAATA
>DYNO01000011.1:0-8130 GCA_020721025.1 Thiomargarita sp.
CGTATATAGCTATATTGAACTAAATATAGCTAATTTGGTAACAGGAACTAACTCATAGTTGAATGATAAAAAACCATTGATTGCAATTTCTGTGACAATCAATCGCTTTTCTTCAGATGGTTCAAGATTTCATTGTAATTGAGTGGATTCTGGTTTGTCAAGAAACCGTTGCTCAAATCATTCTATTTCTACGAATTGTGACAAGGGTCGCGTTGCGTATTGATTTGAAATATCAAGGGTAAATCGTATTTGCTGTCACCATTCGATAGAATAATTCATTTTTAGACAACCATTTAATCTGATCATCAAAGGTATTATCCGGACTGATTTTATCATTATCTTCAAACAGATCATCCATCGTATAAATTTGATCAGCGTTATTTACATCATTCTCAGCATCCCCTTTGCGATTCTTTCCCCGAGAAAATACCAGCGCAATCACATTAGAATCCCCAGTAAAAACCGTTAATCGAGTCCCATCCTTACGTTGAATTTTAAATTGACAGGTCGAACAGGGCGTGGTTGTCGCAGTTATCGCAGTTGTCGTGGAAGTAAAATTTTTTTGGACACGATATCTTAAGGTTTGATTCCATTTATCTTTTCCATTCACCCCCAAATCTGCCCAAGGTAAATCTCCCTCGCTATCGCAATTTGCTGTATCCTCGCGACCATCTCCCCCACTCGCCGCTCCCCCATCAGCATCTGGACAAGGCAGGCGATTTTGTAAAATAGCGAATCCAATCAATGCGTCAATGGTCTGTTGCAACTGCTCGTCCGTTTGGCGGATTTGAAATTGCATTATGCGGGCAGACAACGGCGACAGTAACCCACTGAGTAAGAAGCTCAACGCGAGCAATACAAATGTCATTTCTAATAAACTGAAACCTTTGTTCATCTGCAATGTCCGAGAAAAGAAGTTTACGATAACTGATTGATGTATCTCACAATATACTATTGTTTTTTGAAATTTATCGTCGCTCTGCTTGCGAATGTGTTGAACCTAAGATTTGAACCGAGTTTGGGATATGATACGCTAATTAAAAATTCGTACTATGAATGTATTTTAACGATTTCTTCCGATGAAATTAATTCCATATTTTATTATCAAGAGTCGTTGCACCCGATCACAGATTTAATCTCGTGCGATATCTACTGATTTTCTAAAAATAATCTATTGATTTAGTTAATTAATAAATTCCCTATTATAGACAACAGGTTGAACAAGACGAGAGATCAACAAAATATGAATTTTCAATGATAACATGCTACTCGGACACGTTCCTCGATTCTCCTAACCACCATTGTCGCCACAAGATTACGATCTGTTACGATCTGTCGGATACGGCTCAAAAAAACTTAAATTAATATGAAATCACACCCAATCCAACCAAAAACTATCAACTGGAAGTTTTATCTCCTTGTTTTTCTTACATTAGAGATGATATTATTTTTTGGGTTACGCTATCATCACGGGGAACAGACTAAAAACGTATCTCATCAATATATCAATAATTTGCGTAGTACCTATCAAATTGTATTGAATACCTTGGGATTGGTTTCACAAACCATTTTTGATGAAGCGATCAACCAAGCGGAACTCGTTGAATTAATGAAACAAGCGAATCAAGCCGCGCCAGAACAGCAAGAAATATTGCGCCAAAAATTATATCAAAAACTTCAACCGACTTATGAACATCTAAAAAAACAAAAACTTAAATTGATCAATTTTTATTTGGCAGATGGTTCCTGTTTTTTAAATATTCACCTAGATAACAGTGCACAACCCAGCCCCACGAAAATGAATTGTCATGACGGCGCGAAATTCGATTTTAACACAGAGTTACTTTATGGATTCCGTGAAGGTTCTCAAGGTAACTATTTTCGCTACGTGTTTTCCTTGCCCGAACCTCGTCAACATGTTGCCAGTGTGGAATTGGGCATGTCATTTGAGGCAATTATTCGTGAAATGTTATGGGTTAAGCGAGAACATTATGATTTTATTCTCAAAAAAGATGTTTTTACCACAGAGGACGGCGGGCAAAATCCCATCAACTTTCAAACTTCCCCTATCAGCAACAATTTTTTGCAACAAACCCATCATGCTGAGGAAGTGCCGCGCAAGAAATTTTTTCCTCCAACTGTGCGCTTACTCACGGAAATTAATCAAATTTTGCGACAACATGCCGCCTCGAAACTGAGCAAAGATTATCCCTTTGTAGAATATATTATGATTGAATCACAAAGTTACAGTGTCACCTTTTTTCCCTTGGAAAATACGAATAATCGCGTTGTTGGGTATTTAGTTTCCTATGCGAAAGATGCGGAAATAACCAAGTTGAATGAAGATTTTTATCTCCAACAACTGATTCTTTCTGTGACCAACTTTTTGTTTGTGTTTCTGATTTTTCAAGCCAATCGTCATCGCTATATTGCTGAATATCAAAAAGAAAATTTAGCAACCTCGAATGCGATTTTGGAACGCTGGGTGGATAGACGCGTCAGCGAATTGATTGAAACTAATATTTCGTTACACCAAGAAATTCTGGATCGCAAAAAAATTGAAGAAGAACTCAAGTTATATCAAGATCATCTCGAAGAATTGGTCACAGAACGTACCGAGCAATTAAGTACAATGAATACTGAATTGCGTGAATTTAACCGTGAGCGGGTTGAAGATATTCTCAAATTGCGTCAAACTGAAATAGCATTGCGTGAAAGTGAAGATATGTTCAGAAAAGTGAGTCAATCATTGATAGACGCGCTCATTGTTATCAATAGTTTAGGTCACGTTATATTTTGGAGCAAATCCGCTGAACAGATTTTCGGATATTCTGGAGAAGAAATCATCGGACACGATTTACACACATTCATCATTCCATCGGGCATGACTCCAGAAATTGCCCATTCATTTATAAAATTCAGAGAATCTGGTGAAGGGACAATTTTTAATAAACTGTTAGAACTCACCGCGTTGCGTAAAAATGGCGAACAGTTTCCGGTTGAAATTTCAATTGTTGCACTTAAATTAAAAGGGGAATGGAGTGCCGTAGGAACAGTGCGTGATATAACCGACCGCAAACAAAAAGAGCAAGAATTGCAAATCGCGATGCTCGCCATGGAACAAGCTAATCACACGATTGCTGCACAACATCATGAAATCAGTGAAAATTATGCCAAGCTAGAACAAACATTAGAATATTTACAAACTGCACAACGGGAATTGGTACAATCAGAAAAAATGGCAGCATTGGGGCAATTAATCGCCGGGGTGGCGCATGAAATCAATACTCCGCTAGGGGCGATTCGTTCTTCTGTCACCAGTATCGACAGTTTTGTTAACCAGCATTTAGTGGAAATTCCAAAATTTTTTCAATCGCTTACGCCAGAACGTCAGGAAGATTTTTTTGCATTATTGCATCATTCGACCCAACAGCATGATTTATTGAGTTCTAAGGAAAAACGCAAGCTGAGAAAAGAGTTAACCGTGCAATTGCAACAAGCTACAATATCCAATGCGGAATTATTGGCAGATAAACTGATAGAAGTGGGAGTTTATGACGAGATTGCCGATTGGATACCTTTGTTGCAATCTGATGATAATCAAAAAGTTTTAGACATGGCTTATCAAATTATTGGTTTACAAAAAAGCACTGCAACCATTGCCACTGCTTCGGATCGTGCCGCTAAGGTGGTGTTTGCGCTGAAAAATTTCTCACGTTTTGACCATTCAGGTAGCAAGGCACTTGCCCATGTGTCAGATGGAATAGAAACTGTGCTGACTTTATATTACAATAAGCTAAAATTTGGCGTGGAGGTGATACGAAAATATGCTGAAATACCAAAAATTTATTGTTTCCCTGACGAACTTAACCAAGTATGGACAAATCTGATCCACAACGCGCTCCAAGCAATGGATAATCAAGGGATTTTGACTATTCAAACTGAAATTGAAAATCACAATATTGTCGTTAACATCACCGATACAGGAAAGGGAATTCCTGAAAATATTCAAGAGCGAATTTTTGAACCCTTTTTTACGACGAAGCCCATTGGTGAAGGTAGCGGCTTGGGACTGGATATTGTGAAAAAAATCGTGACTAAACATGATGGTAAGATTGAATTGCAGAGCGAAGTTGACAAGGGCACCACATTCAAGGTTGTGCTTCCCATGATTCTTGAAAATGAGGAATCTACTGAATTTACTCATGAATAATTTTACTGCACCCTGACAATCACTTAAATTATCACGGTAGGCAACCGCATTGACACATTTATCTGTTGTAATTATCGGAAGAAACGAAGGTGAGCGTTTAACTCATTGTATTCGTTCAGTTCAAGCCATGCACGGAGCGATGCCGGTAGAAATTATTTATGTGGATTCGGATTCGACGGATGACAGTGTGGCGCGGGCTCAGTCGTTGGGAGCGAACACATTGATTGTGCATCCAAAACGTCCCGCGGCTGCCATTGGACGCAATGCTGGGTGGCAAGCGGCGACTGCGCCCTATATTTTATTTTTGGATGGCGACACGCTGTTACATCCGGATTTTGTGTCCACGGCAATGAAAATATTAGAAGATAATCCACAAGTTGCTATTGTATGGGGACATCGGCGGGAGCGTTTTCCAGAAAAGTCGTGGTATCAACGTACCCTTGATTTAGATTGGATTTATCCTCCCGGTATTTCTGATTTCTGTGGTGGAGATGCGCTGATGCGTCGTGAGGTATTACAGCAGGTTGGAGGTTATGCCAATTTAATCGCAGGCGAGGAACCTGAGATGTGTCAACGAGTTCGCGCACGTAATTATCAAATTTGGCACGTTGATGCCCCGATGACTTTGCATGATTTAGCAATAACGCGCTGGTCACAATATTGGCGTAGGGCAGTGCGTGCGGGTCATGCTTACGCGGAAGTATCGCAATTGTTAAAAAACTCGGCTTTTCCGCTGTGGCAACGGGAAGCACGGAAAAATTTAATTCATGCCGCGATATTGCTTATTTTATTTTTATTAAGCAGTGGGTTAGCAATTTACTTGCAATCATGGTTACCATTTTTAACCGGATTGGGTGTCTTTCTATTGCTGAGTGGGCGCACCGCGTGGAAAGTTCGTTGGAAATCAAAGGATTGGTTTACATTATTTTTGTATGGCTTACATTCTCAATTTCAGCATATTCCCATCGCTTTTGGACAGTTGGGGTATTTTTATCATCGTTGGTTAGGAAAACGGCGCGGATTGATTGAGTATAAGTAGCTAGAAGTTACACAGTTGAAACTTCATTTAATTGATTTTACTCAAATATCAAAAAATAGATCAAAATATTAGCTCTAGGAGTTACGCAGTTCAAATCTAATTTTCAATTGATTCAAAAAGTTTAGGAGTTACGCACTTGAGATGCTAACCCACTGATTTTATAAATGGAGTACAAATTTAAATTTGTACTCCGAAAACGCTAACTAACTGAATTAAGCCTAAGTTACGTTTTGAACTGCGTAACTCCTAAAGTTAATATTTTGATCTGTTTTTCGATACTTGAATAAGATCAGTTGGATAATATTTCAACTGCGTAACTCCTAAGTAGCTAAAGAATATTCAGATTTGTGAATTTTCCTAACAATTCGCTGCAAAAAACTTAAATTCTTTATAATTCAATAAGTTACTAACTATATCCATCATTTTGCAAAAACTGTAATATATTGAATATTTTCGAGATTATTTTTATAATGAGAATTGCGGGGAGATCGGATTGTCTTGCGAATAATTCATTTATCTTTTATACTACGCGTTTTTACTTTTTATCTCCCAATCAAATAACTTTACGTTTTTCTCCTTGTTTTGTGCCAATGTGCATAAAACTGTTAGACCGTAAGGAGTAATATGAAACACTACGAAATTGTTTTTCTTGTCCACCCTGATCAAAGCGAACAGGTGCCGGGCATGATAGATCGCTACAAAAGCCTCGTCGAAGGCAAGGGTGGCACCATTCACCGTTTAGAAGACTGGGGTCGTCGCCAATTGTCTTATCCGATCAATAAGGTGCATAAAGCACACTATATTTTGGTCAATATTGAGTGCGACAGTGCGGTCGTTCAGGAATTAGAAAGCATTTTCCGCTTTAATGATGCAATTATCCGTTATCTCATTACGCTGCAAAAGAAAGCTTACACTGAAGCCTCTCCTTTAGCGAAGGGTAAGGAAGAAAAAGCGGCAGCAGCACAACACGCTGAAGACGGATACGATGCAGACGGCGAACTTAACGATGAGGCGGAAGATGATGTTGCACAAGAAAAAGCTTAAAAATACCAAGAACACGACCACGACGACGACTCGGTTTTTTCGTCGCAAGAAGTATTGCCGTTTCACCGCCGAAGGTATCGAACAAGTTGATTACAAAGATATCAATACATTGAAAGGCTACATCACGGAAACGGGCAAAATTGTCCCTAGTCGTATCACCGGAACGAAGTCGCGCTATCAACGGCAATTGTCTTTAGCCATCAAACGCGCAAGATTTTTGGCACTGTTGCCTTATTCCGACACGCATGAATAATGGGGGGTATTGATGGAAATCGTGTTATTACAAAAAATCAAGAACTTGGGTACGCTGGGCGATAAGGTGAAAGTCAAACCGGGGTATGGGCGTAATTTCTTGATTCCTCAAGGAAAGGCGGTGCCTGCCACTAAGGCAAATATCGCAGCGTTTGAAGCCCGTCGTGCGGAGTTAGAACAAACTCAAAAGGATGCGTTAGATCGCGCCGAGTCTCGCGCCAAACGTCTGAAAGAGGTGTCTGTCATTATCACGGCAAAAGTGGCAATGGAAGGCAAGTTATTTGGTTCAGTTGGTGTGGCAGAAATTATTGAAGCGGTGAAATTGCAAGGCGTTGAATTGGCTAAACAAGAACTCCGTCTGCCTAGCGGGCCCCTGCGTTTCATTGGAGACTATGACATTGCTGTGCATTTACATGCGGATGTCGATTCCTCCGTTAAAGTGAAAGTCATTCCTGAGAAGTAACTGTTTTCGGTAATATTTGAGTCAAATCAAAATATTATCGAACCTTCCTCTAACTGTGAATATGACGGTTAGAGGAGAGGTTCATCCCTCATTTTCTCAAATTTCAATCGGTTAGCGACGTGCCTGTTCTCGATAACGGGTGTATTGTGCGCGCGGGGTGATTGTCGTAAAGTATTGAGGCATCACAAATTCTATCGTATGTGGTGTCACGCCCAAATCACTCAGATGATTTTCACTGCACACACTGTCGATTTGTAAGGAACGATAATTATCCAATGACAATGGTTTTGTTGGAACACGTTCAAAAACAGCCGCTTGTAAATACGACAATCTATTTCCCAAGGGAAAAATCAAACGTGGTAACTTCGCCAATTTGGCTGCATATTCAACCAATTGCTGCAATGTATAGACTTTAGGTCCACACAAATTGTAGCGTTTGCCAAAGTGGCGCGGATTGTCTATGCTATTTATCATGGCATTCACCACATCATCGACCCACACCGGCGCAAATTTCGCCCCTGGACACGCCAATGGAAAGACGTAAGTCAGGCGTAACAACTTGATAAACCGATTAAAAAATTCGTCATCTTCGCCAAAAATCACGGAAGGTTTAAAACTGGTGACTTGTAGATCAGTGGCGGCATGGACAATATTTTCGCCTTCGCCCTTAGTGCGTAAATAATGACTGGAATTCGGCGCGCCAGAATTTAGGGCACTGACATGAAGTAATCGTTTGATTTGATTGACTTGGCAGGCTTCAACGACCTTTTTTGGCAATTCGACGTGCACTTTCTCAAAACCGCGTCCATCTCGCCCTTTTTCGTTCAGAATGGCGATCAAGTTGACAACCACATCATGCCCAGCAAGTTATTGATTTAATTCTTGTTGATCATAAAGATTGGTAACCGCTACTAATTTGACTGTAGGTAGAATAGAGAGCGGACAACAGCGGTTTAATTGTCGAGTTAATACAGTGACTTGCCAACCGTGTTCGACTAAACGATGTACCAAATGTTTTCCAACAAAGCCGGTTCCGCCCAGCACACAAATTTTACGCATTGTTTATCCTTTTGGTGAATTGAAGTAACAGGAAATAACTCGGAGTTGCAAGACGTAACA
>DYNO01000011.1:8230-10666 GCA_020721025.1 Thiomargarita sp.
GATAACGATTAAACTGTGTAACTCCTCATGTTTTTCTGGTATCCACGAGTTAGTTTTTGCGATTAACTTCGAGTAATGAACTTTTGGTAAGTATTATCAACCGTTGGGCAAGAAGTTTATTTGAATTTCCAAGAAAAACTCAGTCCATAGGTGCGACCCACGCCCGGTATCAGAGAGTTGCGGAAACCCAGACTGCGTTGTTCAAAATTATTGCCAGTGTCCGCTTGTTCTGAACCCGGTTGCAGGTAGCCGGTGTTGAGTAAATTGTTGATTCGGAAAGAAATATTGAATTGTTTGGCGTGATAACCGAGGTTTAAATGTAACAGTACATAGGCTTCTGCTTCTTCTCCTTGGATTCGCAATGGATTACGCAGATATAACTTGCGACTGCTGGCGATATTGGTGCGCAGATTGATAAATAGTTTATCATTATAAGGTACGGTAATCCCTAAGTTTAATTTGTGCGGGGCGATGTCTCCCAATTCTTCTGTCCCTTCCAACCATTTTTTAGCAGTGTGATCATAATAAATGCTGCTGTCAACATGGGTAAACGTGTAATAAGCGTAACCGCGAATGTCTGGCGCGCCCTTGATAAAATTGGGAAAAGCATATCGTCCACGATATTCCATACCGATAATATCCCGCTGACCAGCATTTTCTGATTCTTCTTTAATTACATCGTAGTAATGTGCTTTGAATAACGAGAGGTCATGCAACCAATATTTTGTTTGGTACATGAACACCAATTCCAAATTTTCTGCGTGTTCTGCCTGTAAATTGGGATTGGCAATCCGTCCACTCCAACCGCCACCCAATTGAATTTGTGCAGGTTCTTGAAATGCTTGTCCGTAAAGTAATTTTAGCGTGGTGTTGGGAGAGGCTTGATAAATGGCAGAGAATCGCGGTGTCACCACAGAACCATAACGATTGTTATCATCATAACGTAAACCGGCATTAAATCGCCACGAATCTTTTGCCCAGATGCCTTGTATATAACCGCCAATGTCGGTGGTATTCAGTAAATTACTATCGGGCATGGTTGATAATGGACCGGGTTTTATCACCGCAACAGGATCACTGCTATGAAAAACACCGGGTCCGAATCCATACAAACCTTCATCATCCTCGGCATCATTGGAACAATATGATTCACTCCAATACGAACAAATATCAGAGAGATTGGAAAAGCGTCTTTGTTGATACTTGATTCCACCTGTGACGCGTAAAGTTTCTGTCCATGTATAATCATAGTCTTGGCTGAATAACCAACTGCTATTTTGAGAATTCCACCGCGAGAAACTGAGATAAGAATACCGTTCCATGCCAGGATTCCAATCCGGTGTGGCTTCAACCCAACCGCCCCAAGCCCGGTTCTGTCGATACAAGGCTAAGGTTTTGAGATGTAATTTTGGCAGAGCTTGCGTTTGATGCTGCAAATAGTATTGGAGTGAGTTGAGATTCCAAGAAACATTCGGCTGCACCCGATCCGCGGCGTAATATTGACCATAAGATTCTCGCGTTTCCCACGCAATCAAACCTAGGGTAAAATCTCCGTAATGAGCTTCGCCCGTCACCCCCCAATCACGGGATGGATCGTAAATAGTCACCAAATTTCACGCCGTGCTGACCTTGCCCCAACAACGCGCCCCACGCTTGCGAATCTTGTAACCATTTTGAGTCGGTAAAGCCCCATTTTTTGGGATAATCATCCAATCCTGCCTCATCACTCTGAAATAAACGCGCTGAAATATTGTAAGAAAAACGCTTTTGCCTTCCCAATGCCGACACTTCCAATGCTTGACTGTTAAGATTGCCCAATTGGGTTGTAATTTCCTGATGATGCTGATTCTCTTCTAACTCTTTGGCATCCTTGGTAATCACGTTAATCACTCCAGAGAAAGCATTCGCTCCATAAACCACACTACTTGGACCATAGAGCACCTCGATGCGTTCCACATTCGATAGTGGATATTGCCGACCGATGATAGCACTTTGAGAATAAAGATGATTTTCCACCATCCCATTGACCATAAATAAGGTACGTTGCGTAAATGGGGTACGATAACCGCGTTGATAAGCTGTGATTTGTTCAAAGCCCCCACCCACGATGACATCAAAACCGGGCAGATCGCCAATCACTTCATCCAAACTGAAATAACCACGTTCCATGATATCTTGTTGACTGACAATGATCATTGCCGCTGGTGCCTGTTGCAAAGTTTCTTCAATGCCGGATGCCGCTTGCACTTTCACTTGCATTAATTCTTCTAAACTTAAACTGGTTAGGTCTTTAAGTAATAAGCTCGTCTGGTCCCAATCACGGGCGATAGCTATGGAATTCAAGAGAATTACTATCAATAACAAAATTATCAGGTTTTTTATTTGACCCATTGGCTAACTCTCAGATTAAAATCATGGATAATGCTAAATTTATCA
>DYNO01000011.1:10766-25359 GCA_020721025.1 Thiomargarita sp.
TTTGACCCATTGGCTAACTCTCAGATTAAAATCATGGATAATGCTAAATTTATCAAGATTTTCAATCAGTTATGGATTCAAAAATGCAGCAAAATTCATTTGCAATTCTCTTAAAATTATTTTTGAATGACCAAAATGACAATGTGAAATTAATCATCATTGAAAATCATAGCGGACTTAGCCCACAAATGGAATATCTGTTATATCCCGCACTATCAACAGAAAATTAAATCAATGGCGTTCAGAAACCATATTCAGTGTATAGCGAGGAATTTCTACGGTTAAGTCTGTTTCTGCAACGATTGCTTGACAACTCAACCGAGATTCCATTTCTAATCCCCATGCTTTATCCAACATATCATTTTCTACATCGCCTGCTTCTATTAAACTGCTCAATCCTTGCCGAATAATCACATGACAAGTTGTACAGGAACAAGACTTTTCGCACGCATGGTCAATTTCAATTTCATGGGCTAATGCCGCATCTAAAATCGTGGTTCCTGGCTCAACATCAATGGTTTTACCTTGTGGACAAATGGTTTCATGAGGAAGAAACGTAATTTTTGGCATAATAATCCTGTATTTTAAGATAAAAAAAGGAATTTGTTGTTGTCAGAAAATCTCATCAAAACGCTAATTCAATGAGTTGAGGAGTTATGCAGTTGAAACATTATTTAAAAATGATAAAATACTAACTTTTTGAATCAATTGAAAAAGAGGTTTAAACTGCGTAATTCCTAAAAGTGCTTTCGCAATCCGTTTTCAAGGAACGCTATAAATATTGCTGAAATTCGCTCAACCAGTGAACTTGTTCTTCAGTATCAGGAACTTGAAGTCCACGCGCTTGAGATATCATCATGTACGCTTGTTTAGGTGAAATTCCAGAACAGACTAAAATACAAGCGGCTATTAAGCTAGAACGACCAATTCCCGCTCGACAGTGAATAGCTACTCGATGTTTTTGCTGAATTTGAGTCAACAACATCTTGCTGAATTGGAGCGTTGCGATGTAAGAATTTGGAATTGCTCTATCGGAAATTGGGAAAGAGATAAACTCGATATCGTTTTGTTGACAAAATTCAGCTTCTTTTCTCAATCCAATTTCTGCAATCTCTTCCTCAGTCAGTAAAGAGACTAAAATATCAACACCTTCTTGACGTAGCTCGTAAATTTCATCGGCTAACCAATCATTTGCACGCGGTTTCGGCATGATGGCTAAATGATTATCAGAAAAATTCTTGAGCCAATAAATTTCAGGTGACATAAATTTTTCTCGACCCAATTTTGTTCACAACTACACTGCTGTCCCTTTCTTCATGGTTTTTCCTTCTGCGGCTAAACGCTTCCGAACTTCTTTTGGATCAGCAAGTAACACCCGATAAATTTCCACCCGGTCTTTTTCACGCAAAATAGTATCCAAACTGCACATTTTGCTAAAAATCCCAACTTTATTTTTACCCAAATTAATTTCAGGAAAATGCGTCATTATTCCTGATAATTCAATCGCTTGTTGTATCGTAGTGCCCTCCAGCACATCCAGAGGAATCATCAATTGGGTTTCTGGGGTCGCGTAAGCAACTTCAACGTGGATAAGATTTTGATTTTCCATATAATTCATTCGCTCGTTTGACAAAGGCATTAACCAAAGAATTGACAATTCTACTAAATACTGGACCTAAAGTCATTTTAAGTAATTTATTCGTAATTTCAAACTGCATATCAAACGAAATTTTACATCCATCATCTCCTAACGGTTGAAATTTCCAAAATCCGTGCAGATGGCTAAAGGGACCTTCTAATAAACGCATTTCGATGGAATCATTTGGTTTTAACACATTGTTTGTTGTGAACGATTTTTCTAATCCTGAGATACCCATTGCAATACTCGCAACAATATCTGTCCCATTTCTAGAGAGAATGTTTGCGGATTTACACCAAGGCAAAAACTGTGGATAAGTCTCAATATCATTCACTAAAACATACATTTGTTCCGCAGAATAAGGCACGATTGCCGTTTTATGAATTTTTGTCACGCCCGTACACCAAAATTGATATTGATTTTAAAAAGATTCATCTGACACCCAAACAAGTGGCGGATGTTATTCAATGAAATGTTTGAGATTAATTATTTTGTCATTATAACCTGTCGTTGTAACAATTTGGGTATTGAGAACACTGTCATGCTCAATTTGAAAATAATATTGTAAATATTCAATCACTTGACAAAACATTATATTTTGAGCAGATTGCTTAATTAATGGGGTCTCAACGAATTGGAGTTTTCAACAAAAAATTAAAAATCGTTTGAATTTGTGATGCGAATCTGATCTCGCTACTGTTATTATTCTTATTTAATATTTTTAGTGATAGTGCGCGAACAAACCTGTGGATAACTTTTTTATTTTATTATTTCTCAATGAGTTAGCGCGGAAAATTGCGAGTGGATAACCGGTGCAAAACTGGCTTATTAACCGAGAACCGCGTGAGCGAATTTGAGTTATTCACAACTTGTTCACAACTTATCCACAGGTTATCCACAAAGTTATCCACAGCCACAACAAACATGGAAAATACTGAGATATACCGAATAATATTTTTTATTTCAATGAATTGATGTGATGATCAGTGAAAAAAGCCGAGATGCGCGAATGTTCACTCTCTACGCGCTAAAACTGTTACAATTAATATCAATGTGGTTTAGGTCAGTAAGCAACTGCTTATCAGGTGGTTACTGGAACGGCTTCCTTCTCTATGAGCTAACTTTATGAATAAACAGCTAAAATTATACACCGTTCTCTCTAATATTCCATTATTACAATCTAGCTATTCTCTTAAAATATTGAGTGTTGTGTCAATTACGCTTCTATTTCCCTTGTTGACATTAATTGGATATTTGATTATTACGGATGGTTGGCAAAATCATTGGTCAGTTTTTTTGATTATTTTGTTCGCAACGCTACCAAGTGGGGCAGCAACGTTATATTTATTAACATTGCTACTTTATCCGATTGATTTAACAATGCAAACCTTGCATGACTATATCAATCATGGTCGGCTTACAAAATTACCCAGTCACTACCATGATTCTGTTGGGCAATTGATGATGAATGTGCAGTATGCCATTGATAAAATTGATTTACTAACTCGGGTTCAAGACGAAGATTGTAGTGCCGATCCCGTGACTGGTGTTCTCAATCGTCGAGCAGGAGAGGAGCGTTTGCGGCAGGAGTTGGCACGCGCGCGGCGTGAAGGCAATTCTGTTCTCGTGGTGATTTTAAATGTTGACAAATTTCAAGCAATTAATCAGCAATTTGGGCGACGCATGGGCGATGTTTGCTTAACCAACGTGGTCGATATCACGTCAAAAAGTATTCGTGAGGGAGATTGGATAGCGCGTTGGAATAGCGATAAGTTCTTGATTACAATGTGGAATTTTCAACATGACAACCCTCAGACAGTGCTGAAACGGATTCAACAAAACTTGTTGGAAACACCGATGAATGAGTTATTGCAAATCAATATTTCAATCGGGGCAAGTGAGGTGACTTTGGAAGCAAACTTTGACATGGTATTGTTGAAAATTGAGCGAATTTCGCAAGAAATCAAAAGATTAGATAAGGGAGAAATTTTGATTTTGCCGTAATCATTGCTCAATGTTTAATGCGATATCACGTTCATTTTGACGATGACATATCGAAATCTTTGACCAGAATGACTTCAGTCCCAATCACAACTTCAATATTTTCTACTCAAAGAGCACCCATCATGCGTTATTTAATCTTTATCATGGGTTTATTCACTTTAACAGCTTGTTCTTCCGGAAGTAAACTACCTACTCCGCCAAATACGGTAGCGACATCATCAGAATCTACTCCCGATCCGCATCACGCTAAAATTGAAGCGATTGAGGTGATCCGGGGCGGAAGTTATCCTTTGCAATACAGTGCTGCGGTGATCCTTAATTTCAGCGGGCAATGTAAACAAGTTAGTGAAATTACGCAAGATTTTGAAGATGCAACGTTTAAAATCGACATTATCACGGAAGAACAAACCGCTTGTCAGCCCCCCTTGGGATTGATGGAGCAAATTATTCCGCTAGACATGCTGAATTTGCCCGCGGGAGTTTATCACATCGTGGTCAATGGGGTGAATAAAAGTTTTGAATTACCAACAGATAATAAATTGTAGGAATATGATGGCTTAATAGTGATATTTTTAATCCATTGATTTGATTCATGATGACGCATTAAACTGAAATATTATCTAAAAAATCGTTATTTGGAATTCTCATGCACCCAGAGTTAGCCCGACTTCAACCTTATCCGTTTGAAAAATTGACTAAATTACGCGCCGGCTGTACTCCTCCCGCAGAAATGTCCGCGATTAACCTTTCTATTGGCGAACCACAACACCCCACGCCCGCCTTGATTATTGACGCATTAACGCAGGCAGCAACAACGGGTTTGCGCAAATATCCGACGACACAAGGGGCTGAAACTCTGCGTGAGGCAATGGCTCAATGGTTGATGCGGCGGTTTCATCTGGCTCATCTTGACCCAAATCAACAGGTTTTGCCAGTCAATGGCACGCGTGAAGCCTTATTTTCGTTCGCGCAATGTGTGGTTGATCGTCATCAATCGCATCCGTTGGTGGTCATGCCCAACCCGTTTTATCAAATTTATGAAGGGGCTGCATTATTGGCGGGGGCGCAACCGTATTATTTAAATTGCGTGGAATCGCATGATTTTCAACCTGATTTTGCCCACGTTCCGCCCGAAGTTTGGCAAGATTGCCAATTGCTCTATCTTTGTTCGCCCAATAATCCCAGCGGTACATTATTTGATTTGGCAACATTGCACTATCTGATTGAATTAGCGGATAAATATGATTTTATCATTGCCGCGGATGAATGTTATTCGGAGCTTTATTTTGATGAAACTCAGCCCCCCGTGGGATTATTGCAAGCCTGTCAACAGATGGGACGTGAGGATTTCAAGCGTTGCGTGGTTTTCCATAGTTTATCTAAGCGTTCTAATGCGCCGGGTTTGCGCTCAGGTTTTGTGGCGGGAGATGCGGAAATTTTGCGCCATTTTTTATTATATCGAACCTATCATGGTTGTGCGATGTCGCCGGCGGTACAAGCTGCCAGTGAGGTGGCGTGGCAAGATGAAACACATGTGCAAACTAACCGTTTGTTATATCGAGAAAAATTTGCCGCAGCGTTGGACATTTTGTCGCCGGTGCTCGCTGTGACGCGTCCGCCTGCGAGTTTTTATTTATGGGTAGCTACCCCGATCAGCGATACAGAATTCACGAAGCAATTGTATTTACAAAAAAATGTCGCGGTGTTGCCGGGAAGTTATTTATCTCGCGTGGCGGATGGCATCAATCCGGGTGAAAATCGTGTTCGTATTGCGTTAGTCGCGACATTGCAAGAATGTGTGGAAGCTGCTCAACGAATTCAATCGGTTGTCACGTCAATGGCTTGATGAAAATATTCCGTCGGTTGAAACAGTTTCAAACAAAATTTCGCCAATCATGTCATGATAAGAAATGATTTCAGCTAAAACAAAGAGATTTTCTTATCTCCATGTGCAGGTGTCACAATTAATTCTGAGAATTCTGAGAATTCTGATGCAGACAATCAATTGCATGAAATTTGACATGTTGATATGGATTGATAAAATAATCAAATAAAATTCTCAATCAAGTATTTTGCCACCTTTTCACACGAGTTTAATTCATAATGAATACACAACAAGGTTTTACACTGTTAGAAATGTTGGTGGTTTTGGTGATTATTGGCTTATTGGCGGGCTTGGTTGGTCCGCGATTGTTCACCCAAGTTGATGCTGCAAAAGTAAAAACTGCCAGTACCCAAGTCAAAATGCTCAAGGGCAGTCTCGAAGCCATGCGGCTGGATATTGGACGTTATCCGACGACCGAAGAAGGAATTAATTTGTTGCGCGCCCCGCCTGCCGATGAAACAATTAAAACATTATGGAAAGGTCCTTATTTGGACGATACGGTGCCGCTCGATCCTTGGAATCATCCTTATCAATATGCTTATGTTACCAGCGTCAATGGGCAACCCTTTGTTTTATATTCGCTCGGTGCAGATGGACAACCCGGTGGCGCAGAATACAATGCAGATGTGGGCTATTTACCGAATAAATAACATTTTTTCTTGGCATCACATGATCCACTGCTCAATCACCAGACGATTTCTACTTGCATGACTCACTCTATCCTGATACTTTGTCCCGATGTTATCACCGAACGCATGGCAGGTCCCGCAATTCGTTATTGGGAATTTGCCAGTGCCTTAGCCACTCGCTTCGAGGTGACATTAGCCGCAGTGAACGCGACCTCGCCGACGTTAAAGTCGCCCCTGCCCCACATTCATTTGACACAACATACTCCAGAAAATATCGATCAACTGATTGAACAGCATGATATTATTTTGTTTCAAGGTTACATTTTAGATACTTACCCAATGCTGCGTCAGAGTAATAAAGTGCTGATCGCCGATCTCTACGATCCCATTCCGCTCGAAGGATTGGAACTGCACAATGGCTTAGAAGTGGACTGGGAAAGGCTGCATAAACAAGTCAATATGCTCAATGACCAGCTCAGATGGGCGGATTACTTTCTCTGTGCCAGTGAACGCCAACGGGATTTATGGTTAGGGCATTTATTGGCATTAAAGCGCGTTAATCCAGCCACTTACAACGAAATGCAGCAACGCATTTTAACTGTGCCATTTGGATTACCCAATACACCCGCACAACGAACCGGGATTGGGTTGAGACAACAGTTTGATAAAGAAGGAAAATTTATTTTGCTGTGGGGTGGTGGTATTTGGGAATGGTTTGATCCGCTCACCGTCATTCGTGCGGTGCATCGCGTCAGTCAACTTTATACCGACGTATGTTTGGTTTTCTTAGGGACAAAACACCCCAATCCCGGCATTGACATCATGCCCATGCAGCACCGTGCTGAGGAATTGGCGAAAGAATTGGGATTGCACGGCAAACAAGTGATTTTTCAACCCGGTTGGGTGCCTTACGACATGCTGCAAAATTACCTGCTTGATAGCAATGTCGGAGTCACCGCGCATTTTGACACGTTAGAAACCTATTTTTCATTTCGCACCCGAATCTTGCATTATTTGTGGGCCGGCAAACCGATAATCACCACTCGAGGCGATGTCCTAGCCGATGCGATTATCGAAGCGAAAGCCGGCATCGTGCTTGATTATGAAGACGAAGATGCGTGGGTCGAAGCGATAGAAAAATTGCATCATCCGATTTATTACGCCAGCTATTTACAAGGGGTGAAAACCTTAGCGAAACATTATCTCTGGTCAAATGTCACGGAACCGTTGATTGAATTATGTCAACACGCCACCCCCGCGCCAGACATGTATTTCACGACGCATGGGCGACAACTGATTGCATTGGGACATGATCCGTATCAAATTGAATTACAACAACTTAATCATAATCTACAACAAGCGCACCAACAAACGCAACAAGTGCATGAACAATTACTGACTGAATATCAGAATTTACACCTTGAGCATCAACAAGTTGAGCGAGAATTACAAGAACTGAAAACCTACTTAGATCGCATCGAACATTCCAATTCGTGGCGGTTGACTGCGCCATTGCGTGCCTTTCGGCGGTTTTGGTGATAGCTGAAATTGGCGATGAAAATCATAAACAGAATTTTTCTGAATTTATTCATTGAGTTAAATCGTGATTTGATCCGCCCTTTTGGAGCGATGACATGGCATATTTTGCAAAAAAACTGGTGCGTGATCTGTTGATGCCATTTGCCATAATGAGCAATCAATTCAACGGGATACGCAAAATCTGGGCGCATACTCGTCTGGCTACCCAAGTTAATTTTCCGCTGGATCCAAGTGTGGTGGTGTTGGATTGTCCGGAAATTCATGGCACGAGAAATATCTGTTTAGGCAAGAATTTATTGTTGTATCGCGAAGTGTATTTTGAAACGCAGGGCAGTGGTGAAATACTGCTGGAAGATGAGATCGTGCTGTCACGCGGCGTTCACCTTGTTTCCTTCAGTAAAATTCACATTGGTCGCGGCACCATGATTGGCGAATATAGTAGCATTCGTGATGCCAACCATCGGATATCAAAAGAATTAATGCGTTATTCTGGACATGAGACACGACCGATTATTATTGGGAAAAATGTTTGGATTGGGCGGGGAGTTACGATCTTGCCAGGGGTCACGATTGGCGATAATGCGGTCATCGGCGCAAATGCGGTGGTTACTCAAGACATTGCCGAACGCACTATTGCTGTGGGAATGCCGGCACGTCCGATGAAATTTATTGGATAAAAAATATGAAATTTATCAAACGTTTAGTCTATGCAGTACAGATGGGTTGGCGACATCGGCAACAATTGCGCGAAATTTACCAACAAACGCAAGCCCGACAACTGTATCAATTGTCACCGGAATATTTGAAACAACGGGGAATTCAAGTTTTAGTGCTTGATTTTGATGGTGTTTTGGCAGCACATGGCGACATTTTGCCCACCCGTGAATGTCAAACATGGTTGCAGCACTGTGTTGAAACCTTTGGGGCATCGCAAATTTTTATTTTATCAAACAAACCGTTACCGCTGAGAATGGCGTATTTTGCTACAGATTTCGCAGGAGTGCGTTGTATTGCGGGGGTGAGAAAAAAACCCTATCCCGACGGTTTACAACAGATTATGACGCTTACCGAATGCCTACCCCAACAAATTTTACTCGCAGACGACAGATTACTCACAGGAATTTTAGCGGGTTGTATCGCACAAGTGCAAGTGAGTTACATCACTCGTCCGTATGTGCAATTACGCAACCGCCCGTTACAAGAGAGCTTTTTTATGGCACTGCGAGTTTCAGAACGCTTTTTAATTCAACTTCTGTAACCGATTGACACAGGAAAAACCCGTGAACATAACAATTTTCAAGTGAGCAATAGAAAATTAATCGAATAAAATCAAGAGCCAAATTACACACGTTCCGCAAAGAGACACAAATACCGCGGCAGAACCCAAATCTTTCGCGCGTTTAATCAATGGATGCCATTCTTCACTTAAGCCATCAGCCACGGCTTCAATCGCAGAATTGAGCAACTCCGCCAATAAAATTAAGAATAAACAACCGATTAAGATGGCGCGTTCCACGCCCGTTTGTCCCAACCATAACCCAATCGGCATCAGGGTACAGACGAGAATGACCTCTTGACGAAAGGCTTCTTCATTCACCCACGCGGCTTTAAACCCGGACAGTGAGTAGCCTACTGCGTTGATAATGCGAGTGAATCCGGTCGTTTTCTTCATGTATGCCATACGATATTCAAATCTTTTGCCGCTTTCACATCGTCCAAACGTTTCACGGGTAGGGTATGTGGGGCATTTTTCACTAAATCTGGCTGCGTGCGCGCTTCTTCAAGAATTTCTTGTAATGCTTGCACGAAGTTATCCAACGTTTGCTTGTCTTCGGTTTCCGTCGGTTCAATCAACAAACATTCGGGAATCAACAAGGGAAAATACGTGGTTGGCGCGTGAAAACCTTTGTCTAACAATCGTTTAGCAATATCCATCGCCGTGATACCTAACTCTTTTGCTTGCTTTTTCGCAGAGATAATAAACTCATGACTGGCACGCCGTTGAGGAAAGGCAAGATCAAATCCTGCTTGTGCCAACTGGGTCGCTAAGTAATTGGCATTTAAGGCAGAAAATTCCGCAACTCTCGCCATGCCGTCTTGACCTAATAGCCGGGCATAAATGTAGGCTCGTAATAATACTCCGATATTTCCAGCATTTGCCAACAATCTGCCAATAGTTTGCGGACATTCCCGTTCCGTGAGCCAATGATACTGCTGACCGTCGTAACTCACGAAGGGTACAGGCAAAAATGGTTGTAATCGCTCGCTCACGCCCACTGGACCGGCACCGGGTCCACCCCCTCCGTGAGGAGTCGCAAAAGTTTTGTGTAAATTGACGTGAATCACATCAAATCCCATGTCACCGGGACGTACTTTACCCAAAATAGCGTTTAAATTCGCGCCATCGTAGTATAATAGTCCACCGGCTTGATGAACAATTTTTGCAATTTCAACAATTTGCCGCTCAAAAATTCCTAAGGTGGAAGGATTGGTCAGCATAATTCCCGCAGTTTGCGCGCCGACACTGTTTTTTAACGTGGCAATATCCACATCGCCATTCGCAAGTGTTGGAATTTCACGCACTTTATAACCACACATCACTGCGGATGTGGGATTGGTACCATGCGCGGCATCTGGTACGAGCATTTCTGTGCGCGCGATATCCTGACGAGCCTCATGGTAAGCACGAATCATGGCAACTCCGGCAAATTCACCTTGCGCGCCGGCGGCTGGTGCCAGAGAAATGCTGTGCATCCCCGTGATTTCTTTCAAAATTTGTTGCAAATCGTACAAACACGCTAACACACTTTGACTGTGGCTTGCGGGGGTGGCGGGGTGATGGGCAAGCAGGGCGGGCAACATCGCTAACCGATTGCAAACTTTGGGATTATATTTCATCGTGCATGAACCCAAGGGGTAAAAATGGGTGTCGATGGAAAAATTTTGCTGTGATAAACGGGTATAATGGCGTACCACTTGCATTTCAGAAACTTCGGGCAAATTTAACGGTTGCTTGCGTAAAAATCTTTCAGGAATATCAATCGGTTCTGTGACAGTTGTAGGAAATTGAGTTGGAGCGGTGCGTCCGGGGCGGGAATGTTCAAAAATCAGCATGGTATCTTTGTCAAATTTTGAGGATTATCGAAGGCATTATACACAATTTTTCGTAGAATCGGCTGTTGTGAGCGCGCCTATTTTTAAATTTAAGGTATTTGCCATGATGATGCCGTTTCAAGCAAAAATTTAGTAGTTGAGTTAGTTCGCATAAACCTTTACAATAACTTAATTTTTATCACATACTTTCTTGGTTGAACGATGAAAACATTTCATTTTTGGTTAATATTTATACCTCTGATATTCATGGGTTGTAGCACCACTCCCACGAAATCTGACTCAAAATCTGATAAATCTCATGCCACTGCCAAGACATCAGACGCAGCCACCCCCAGTCAGGATTGGAAAAAAGTTGAGCAGCCGCAACAAGCTGTGTGGGCAGATGATGGTTCGGAAGTTGCGACAACACTATTGATATATGAGGAAAAATCCAGTGCTGGCAAAAATGCACCCACAGAAAAACGCAACGTTAAGCATCAATTGTTCGTGCAAAAAGCAGATGGTACAGATCGTCGAGCGATAACAGGTGTGCGGGAATATAAAAGTGGCACATTGTATCACATGAAACAAGCTGAATATTTTGTGCTGGAATCGCTGTTAGACAATGGTGCGCGGCGATTTGACAAGATTTCTCCGAAGGGCAATGAGATTTTGATCATGGAAATCCCTGAATCTTCTCGTTTACCCACTTGTCCTGCGAAAAAAGGCAGTAAAACCATAGAACCATTGCAAATTGCACAAACCGTCATTCCCTCGCCAGATGGCAAGTTACTCGCCAATATTTACAGCCCGGAATGTGGTCAAGTGACGGTTGAATTTTTGTATGCCAATAATTTAAATTTCATTGATAGCAAGATGTTAGCGATTTCTGAACCGGTGAACGCGCTGTGGCATCCGGAGGGCTATATTCTTCTGGTAAACAATGGGATAAAGCAAGCGTGGCAAGTGACCATTCAGGGACAGCCCACTTCGACCACGCCCCCGCGTTGTATCAGTCCCGTCACCACCAGTAGCAATATTTCAGCATCTGGCGAAATGATTTATTTCAAAGACAAAGCCTTAGCGACTCAAAAAGTGACTCGTGAAAATGTATTTGGATGTCATTAATTTCAATCATGAGGAATGGTGCAGTAATATTTTTCAGAGATTCAAACCTGTCAGGTTGCTGAAACCTGATAGGTTTAAAATAACCAATTTTCCTGACTTCTGGTGAAAATCGAAACCAAACTGCAACGACAATCCCGTTATGCTACACTTAACATTCATGATACTTTTGCCACTCACACCATGAAACTGCTCGACTTCGATATTGGCTTAACGCACCCGTTTTTTCTGATTGCCGGACCCTGTGCCATTGAATCTGAACAACTTGCGCTTGATACCGCGGGACAGATCAAAGAAATTACCCAGCAACTCCAGATTCCATTCATTTATAAATCCTCGTTTGACAAAGCGAATCGAACTTCCGCGCACAGTTTTCGCGGCTTGGGAATCGAACAAGGTTTAAAAATTCTGCAAACCGTTCGCCAACAAATTCAAGTTCCTATTCTCACCGATGTGCATGAAAACACACCATTAGCGGAAATTGCATCAGTCGTCGATGTTTTACAAACTCCTGCTTTTCTCTGTCGGCAAACTGATTTCATCCAAAATGTTGCGAAACAAGGGCTTCCGCTGAATATCAAAAAAGGACAGTTTCTCGCGCCTGACGACATGCTCAACGTGGTCGAAAAAGCGAAAGCAACGGGAAATCAACAAATTATGGTATGTGAACGCGGCGTTTCTTTTGGATATCATAACTTGGTGGTCGATATGCGATCTTTAGCGATGATGCGTAGCACGGATTGCCCGGTGATATTTGACGCAACCCATGCAGTGCAATTGCCCGGTGGACAGGGAACTGCATCAGGTGGACAGCGAGAATTTGTGCCGGTGTTGGCGCGTGCTGCGATTGCCGTAGGGGTGGCGGGGATTTTTATGGAAACCCATCCCAATCCGCATCAAGCCTTGAGTGATGGTGCCAATATGATCCCGCTGAACAAACTCGCTGAATTACTTAAGATTTTGAAAATACTCGATAATGCTGTCAAAACTCAGCCGTTTTTAGAAGAATCTGTCAACATTTTTTAGGATAATTTTAGAAAAATGCTCGAAAATGTCGCGCAGACTTTTGGCTTAATAATACTCTCGAATGTACGCATAAGCCCGATTAAAAAGTTCTTCGTCCTTGATTGGATACTTTACCCAAAGAATTTTTCTTAATTCTTTCATGACCAATTTTTCGCCCGTTGTCGTATTTTGCCAGCCATCATAGCGAATATACTTCACAATATTATCAATATCAGTAACAATTCTTTCGACAACAGCGGGCGTTTGGTCGGTTTTCATTTCAAGGAATAATTCAGTGAGGGCGGCTTTTGCGGTTTTGCGCTCGTGAACAGTATCTGTTTGCTTTTCGGCTTGAACAGTTTCACAGGCAATTTCGCACAGGTGCTTGATAAATTCAATGCTGCTAATAAGACCTTGCTCGGCTTTGGTGCGTAAGGTTTCAAGACGTTGGCTCAATGCAATGAAAGTAGAATTATTTCGATGTCTTGCGAAACGGCTGACGAGAATTTTCATCACCCTTTCCGCTTCTTTGAGGTCTTTCTGGTTCATCAAATTGTCAATCACCGTCGCGTCTAAAACCATTTCTTCCATTTCGTGACTGATGCCATCCACATGAATATGCTCGTGGATTAACTTCATGGTTTGTGCGCCCAAAGCGTGCCAAAGTAATCTGCCGTTATCGTCAGAAGCCGGCTTGACTGAAAGATAAACTTTGGAAAGCCATTTATATTCTTTTTGATATTGATTCAGGATTTCATCGGGCGAGAGGGCTTCCCAAAGTTTTGAAAGTGAATTGAAGTCTTTGGCGAAAGCGTCCCGTTTTTCATCGGGCTTGATACATTCTTGCACGGCTTGCAAGCCTTCAAAACCTCCGACAGTTCTGTCAATGCCAGCAAGTAGCCGTTGGAATCTTCCAGTGCACCAAAAGCCCAAAAGGTATTTTTATCGGCTTTGTTGATTGGCGTACCAGTTAAACCAAATAAAAAAGCATTGGGTAAAGTGGCTCTCATTTTTCGTCCTAAATCACCTTCTTGGGTTCGATGCGCTTCGTCCACCATCACGATGATATTTTCCCGTTTATTCATGTCGGGATAGGCTTCTTTGAATTTGTGAATCATTGTGATAATGATTTTTCGGCTGTCACGTTCCAATAAATCATGCAATTCTTTGATATTGTCGGTTGTCACCATGTTTGGCACATCGGCAGAATTAAATGTAGCGGTGATTTGCGTATCTAAATCAATTCTGTCCACCACAATCAGAACGGTTGGATTGCCCAGTTTTTCCACTCTGCGAAGTTTTTGCGCGGCAAACAACATGAGCAAGGATTTCCCCGACCCTTGAAAATGCCAGATTAAGCCTTTTTTGATCTCCCCCTCTAACACACGATGAACCAGAGCATTTGTGCCTTCGTATTGCTGATAACGGCAAACCACTTTGATTTTCTTTTTTTTGTTATCGGTGGCGTAAATGGTGAAGTGTTGCAGAATATCTAGTAATGTGGATGGTTTTAACAAGTGCGTGAGTTGCTTGGCGACATCCTGCAAGCCAGCAAAGTGGGTGAGTTCATCGCGTTCATCTTCAAGCCGCCAAGGTGACCAAGATTCCAAGGATGTTCTCACACCACCCACACCACTCACACCACCGATGAAAACTTCTTTGCCTTCAGTTGCG